>NZ_JAKJSW010000376.1:0-2406 GCF_050337375.1 Vibrio makurazakiensis
CGCTAACGCTTGTAGAGGATGACCCAGTTTTTCGCCTTCAAAACGTTTGACCTGGCTTCGACAAGAATACCCCGTCGCTAGGCAACGCTCTTTGGGTAGTGATTCCATTTGCGGCTTCCAACTTAAGCCATAAATATCTTTCGACATTTGCAGCTTATCGACCTCATGCCCAAAAGTACCCGCCATACCACAGCACCCAACCGGTACAGTGTTCAGCGTTGCGCCAAAGTGCGCAAAAATAGCCCCCCACTCCTTTTCAGCATTAGGCATTTTGGTCTTTTCTGTGCAATGAGCAAAAAGATACCAAGGCTCACTCTGTGAAGGTTGCTTTGCCTCTACACCAAGAAGTAAAGGAGTCAACCACTCATGTACCGTCAATACATCAAATTCGCCACGATCAGCGCCCAGCACTTCCGAGTATTCATCGCGGTAACAAAGTACTAACGCTGGGTCTACGCCAACCAAAGGAATATCAAGTTCGGCGACCATTGCTAAAAATTCAGCGGTCGATTTAGCATTTTTTGCAAACTTGCTCAGGAATCCTTTGATGTGTTGAGCTTTACCATTAGGTTTAAACGGTAGAAGAATTGGTGTTTTACCGACCTTCTGAGCCAACTTAACAAAGTCTTCAACGACTTCTGCATCGTARTAACTGGTAAATGGGTCCTGTACGATAATGACATGCTGCTTTCTATCATCGGCTGATAAGCCTGCCAATTCTTGCAGGTTGAAAGTGGTGATTTGCTTGTCACTTAATCGCTTATCCAGCGTCGGTACTGACATTAACGGAGCGTCGACATAACCGACTGTTGACGCCGTGAGGCTTTGAACCCATTTTTGAGACAATGCGGCATTCACGACTTTAGGAGCTTTAGCCATTAGAGGTAAAACCGTTTCAATATTCGCAACCAAGTAATCCTTAGCAGGACGTTGATAACGAGAATAATAAAGGTTTAAGAACCGAGAGCGGAAACTAGGAACATCGACTTTGATTGGACACTGACTAGCACACGCTTTACACGCTAAAMACCCGTTCATCGCATCATAAACTTCATGTGAAAAGTCATACTCATGACGTTTATTCAGGCTATTACGTACACGCTCAATCATCGTTTTAATCGGTGTTGAATCTTTTAGCGCTTGTTGTTCTAGATCGAGTATATCTATGCCCTGTTCAGTCAACTGACGTAACCATTCTCGTACTAAACCTGCTCGGCCTTTTGGCGAATGACGGCGATCAGTTGTCACTTTCATGGAAGGACACATCGGGGAGCTAGTGTCGTAGTTGAAACATAAACCGTTACCGTTACACTCCATCGCTTGCTTAAAGCTATCGCGGACTTGGACATCAATTTGGCGATCATAATAACCACGTTTGATATCACTGACTTTCACAAGTTCAGCGTCACTTTCAAGCGGTGTACAGATCTTCCCTGGGTTCATTTTGTTATGAGGATCGAACGCAGATTTAATGCGTCTTAGTTCAGTGAAAAGCTCTTCTCCGAAAAAGTCAGGTCCATATTCTGAACGGAAACCTTTACCGTGCTCACCCCACATTAAGCCACCGTATTTAGCGACCAGCTTGACCWCTTCGTCAGATACTTGGTGCATCAAAGCTTCTTGCTGAGGGTCGCATAAGTCTAGCGCAGGGCGAACATGAAGAACGCCCGCATCAACGTGACCAAACATGCCATAGTTAAGCTCCTTTGAATCGAGCAACACTCTAAACTCAGCAATAAAGTCAGCCAAATTTTCAGGAGGTACACAGGTATCTTCTGCAAAAGCAACAGGTTTAGCACGCCCTTTAGCTGCGCCCAATAAGCCCACCGCTTTCTTACGCATATTGTAAATGCGGCCAATGCTCGCTAAGTCACTGCACACTTGGAAGCCAATAACGCCCGCCTCTTCCGTTTCAACCATTCGACTTAGTTGCTGCGTTAGAGCTTGAACTTGTTGTTCAACTTCCTGTTCATTTTGCCCCGCGAACTCAACCATGTTAATACCGAGCATTTCTTTGTTTGGGACATCGGCCAATAAGTCACTCACCGTATGCCAAACAATATCTTGCTTAGCTAGGTTCAACACTCGTGAGTCGATCGTTTCAACAGACAGTGCACTTGCCTCTACCATAAACGGAGCGTTACGTAGTGCTGAGTCAAAAGTATTGTACTTAACGTTAACGAGCGTACGAGCCTTTGGAATTGGTGTGAGATTTAACTTAGCTTCTGTAATAAAGGCTAACGAACCTTCTGCACCACAAAGAACACGAGTTAAATTGAATGAGTCATCATTTTCATCAAGGGCATTTTTGAGATCGTAACCAGTTAAGAACCGGTTCAGTGGCGGGAATTTTTCAGCAATCTGGGGACGTTTCTCACGACAAACAGCTTCTGTCACCTGTAGGGC
>NZ_JAKJSW010000377.1:0-2404 GCF_050337375.1 Vibrio makurazakiensis
AACCTCCACTATATCGCTACTGCTATTTGTTTTGATGATGAAATGCAGCAGCGAGTTAAGCATCATCAAGCAAGGCGAGGCGCAGAGTGGCAAGAACATGAAGTTCCCGTTCAGCTAGCTAACAAATTACAACAGTTTAACGACCAAGATGTCGTACTTATTGATTGCCTAACCCTATGGTTGAATAACATCATTTTTGAGTTAGGCGATGAAGCCACCAACCAGCATGTTGAAGATGAAGTCGAAAAACTCGCTGTCGCTGTTGAAGCATGCTCGGCACAATTAGTCATGGTTTCTAACGAAGTAGGACTAGGTGTGGTGCCTTTAGGTAAGGTATCTAGGTTATTTGTTGATAACGCAGGCAGGATGAATCAAGTGCTGGCGCGAGTGTGTGCTCAAGTGACTTTTGTTGCTGCTGGCTTACCTATGGTATTGAAAAACGAACAGTGAAAGTTGAGCCATGAGTGCAATCAGAACAAAGAATGTGTATTTACTTCGGCATGGAAAAACACTCGGCGAGCCTGCTCTCAATGGGCATACTGATGTGTTGGTTGATGTTGTCACTCAAACAGCCATAAGCCAGGCTTTGTCTGAACTGGAAGTTTCTTTCGATAAGGTGCTCACTTCACCGTTAAAGCGGTGTTCCGATTTAGCCGATATATTTACTTTGAACGCCAATTTATCAGTGGTGACAGAGCAAGATCTGCAAGAGATGAGTTTTGGTGATGTAGATGGCGTGCCCTTTGATGACTTACAACAGCAATGGGAGCTGTTAGAGTCTTTTTGGTTGGATCCGGCTAACCATCAATTGCCTGGAGCGGAAAGTTTACACTCGTTCCAAAGCCGAGTTATTAGCGCTTGGTCACACGTTTTAGAATCTGAGAATGACAATATTCTACTGATTACGCATGGTGGTGTAATACGGGTGATATTGGCACATATACTCAATGTTGATTGGAAAAATCCAAGTTGGTATTCAAACCTGGCGATAGCAAATGCTTCACTTTCCCACATCCAAGTTTCACAGGTTATCGCAACTAACAGTTCAAGAGCCCAATCAACAGGAAGTAATGTACAAGCTCTCTCACCACAGAACAAACAACAGTATTTCAGCGTTAAGTCGATTGGTTCGGCGATAATTTAACGACAATCAATTCAAAAAGATCAGCTCATGTATCAGCTGGCGAAAAGGACATAACATGACAGCACCTAGTTGGAATTTAAGTATTGCCTATAGCGAATTAGGCGACAGTAAAATCGAACAAGATATTGAATTAATCCAGCAATGTATTGAACTGCTCGAATTGCACACAGAAAAACGTGCGACAATTTTGGCGATGCAGAACGCAATTCAAACGTCAGAGGCAGCAGGAACTCTGTTAGCCACCATCAATACGTTCGCGACATGTTTTGCATCGGTTGATGCGACACATCAACAAGCTAAAACTCTGATAGGTCGTGTAGCCAAACTAAACTCAGAGCTGTCACAAGCATTTAGCCCATATGAGAATACCTTGGTTCACGCTGAGCAAGAGTTTATTGACGCGGTACTTAATCACGAAAGCCCAGATGTAGCAGGGCAAAGCTTTTCTATCGAGAGTTCGAGAAAACTGGCGGAATCACGTTTAAGTATTGCGGAAGAACAATTACTTTCAGCGATGGAAGTGGATGGTCGAGACGCTTGGGGCCGTTTATACGACAACCTTACAGGGTCGCTGAAACTCTCGCTCAAGTTTGATGATAGTGAAGAGGAACTCGGTTTTTCTCAAGCTGCAAGTTTGTTGTACGGTAGCGACTTTGATAAACAAGAACCAGCATGGCGAGCTATTCAAGGTGCGATGAAAACACACCAGGAATCATTTGCCGCAATTTTGAATGCTTTGGCTGGGTGGCGCTTGACTGAAAATAAGAAGCGCTCGACGTTCAAAGATGTTCATTTCTTGGAACCAAGTTTACATGGCAGTCGTATTGTTCCCGAAACCTTAGACACAATGATGAAGGTGGCTAAAGCAAACCGCAGCGTTGGTCAGAAGGCTGGGCAATTAATGGCCAAAGTTCATGGACTTGATGAGATGAAGCCATGGAACCATTTAGCCGCAATGCCTCCGTTTGGTGATGCTGTAGCTAAGGTATACCCATTTGATGAAGCGATCGATTTAATCAAAAAGGCTTTTGCAGAAGTCGACCAAGAAATGGCTGATTTTGTTGGTTTAATGGTAGAAAATGGATGGATTGATGCCGCACCTGCTGCCAATAAGCGTCTTGGCGCGTACTGCACTAAATTTGCTGCTACGCGTACGCCACTAGTATTTATGACTTGGAGTGGTAGTCGTTCTGACTTAATGACGCTAGCACATGAACTAGGCCACGCTTTCCATAACTGGGTGATGCGTGACATGCCATT
>NZ_JAKJSW010000378.1:0-2385 GCF_050337375.1 Vibrio makurazakiensis
TCTCACGACAAACAGCTTCTGTCACCTGTAGGGCTTTCGCGGCGTATTCCTCTGGTTGAGGAAGACCTTGTGACAAATCAGACTCTAAACATGAACCATCGGCGAAAACGGCTTGTAATGATAAAACATGATCAGAAGTTTTACCGTATTTCAGCGAACCTTGACCAGATGCATCGGTATTAATCATTCCGCCTAAAGTCGCACGATTACTGGTTGATAAATCTGGAGAGAAAAAATATCCAAAGGGACGAACTGCGTCATTTAACTGATCTTTTACGATACCCGACTGAACTCTTACCCAACCTTCTTTTTCATTAATTTCAAGCACCTGATTCATGTGACGAGATAAATCGACTACTACACCTTTCGTCAATGATTGACCATTGGTTCCGGTGCCACCGCCACGAGGTGAAAAGGTAATTCTCTCAAAATCGGAATTTAGGCTAATCTTTCCTATAAGGGAGACATCTTTTGTTGTCCGAGGGTGARCAACTGCTTGAGGTAATTGCTGGTAAACACTGTTGTCAGTGGCTACAGCCAAACGGCTAGAATATTGAGATTCGATATCGCCAGTGAAACCTGCAGCTTTCAATTCATTTAAAAAGCGTACAACCACCGGATCGACATCCGCATTGAGTTGAAGTCTTGGTAACATTTGCTTCCTGCCCCTACTTCGCTGATCCAATCAGCAATGGGTTAATGGTAATTTTGATTATATTTTTGAATTTCGTCACTTTACTACTAATAAGTTCATATAAAAAGGTGATCAAATAAGAATCTCAGTGCGAGAATGAATCTAACGTTTTCTTTTTCCTCAATTTGCGTTCAATATATACTGAACAATATTCGTTTAACGGACACATCAAGAGCACATACAATGAAAAAAAATAAGACAGTCACAACAGAAGATATTTTATTGAAGCTGTGCCAATCTGTTTCAGGTGTTTTGACATCTGCTACAGCCTCACAGGTGTCATATTCAGCAATGGTTCAAAAGATCAACAAAACTAGCCTAAAACCAGACTTTGGTTGTTTCGTTCTTTTTGATGGTGGGTTCTCAGGATTAGTTGTTATTAACTTCACTTCAAAAGCAGCACTTGAGCTATACACCAACTACATGCGTAACATGGGTATGCCAGAAGAAGAGCTTGCTGTTTTACATACTTCTGATGAAGTCGGTGATGTTCTAGGTGAGCTTATGAACCAACTTGTCGGTGATTTCACCAACAAGATCCGTAAAGAGCTTCAAACTAACATCACGCAAAACCAGCCTAAAATGTTGGCATTGAACAAGCAGGTCAACTTATCTGTCGATACAAACCTTGATCGCCCTCAAGCACGACGCGTAACCTTCTCTACTGAAGCGAACAACATTTTTTATCTAGAGTTAGCAATGGACAAGACAGAGTTTATTCAACTTGAAGAATTTGAAGTAACTGAAGATGAATGCCCAGACAGCATTCTTGAAGCAACTCAAAATAAGATGAAAACCACACCAGCAGCTTCAACACCCGCTGCAGGCAGTGACTCTGCTGCTGACCTTCTTGATGAACTAGGTATCTAAAGCAGTTCAGAACAAGGCTGTAGATCACTAGAATCTATAACCATATTATTAAACGCCACGGAACCTCTTCTGTGGCGTTTTGCTTTATACAAACTAGCGTCCACATGAGACACCAGTGTCGATACCAAATTTTCATCCACTTTCGGTATCTCAGTAGCAAAGCTTACTCCCACAGTGAACGTGACTCGATCAGACACTCGCGAACTTTCATGCTTGATGTAATAGCCGTGCAATCTATCTTGTAATAAAAACGCCCGTTGTTTTAATTCAGCGGTATTGAAGCCAGAGAGTAGAATCAAGAATTCATCACCACCATATCGAAGTGACTGAGCGCTTGGTTCAGGAAAGGTATGTTTGATCAGATTACTGATCACCTTTAGTACTTTGTCTCCACGATCATGACCGTAGGTGTCGTTGTACTCTTTGTAGAAATCTATATCGATCATCAATAGACCAATTGGGCGACGTTCAAGCACCAACTTCCGGCATAATGGGTCTAATTGGGAGCGATTAAAAAGACCGGTTAACGGATCAGTCATCGCCAATTCGCTCAACCTTTGATTGGTTGCTTGAAGTTGTTTTTGTTGCTCAATGAGAATCTGCTGTTGTCGAATATTCTGTAAGCCTATCGCTATGTACTTAGCGAAATGTTCGATAAGTTGACGATGATAGACTTTGTATTTGTACGCTTCATGGTGCTGCACTGTTACCACGCCTAACAGTTCATCTTTGAGCATGATTGGCGTAAATAATATTGAGTTTGTTTGACGATGGCTATGAGTCTGATAAACATAAGTGCGAAGAACACTTGAGTTTAATGC
>NZ_JAKJSW010000379.1:0-2379 GCF_050337375.1 Vibrio makurazakiensis
CTTACCAATATATCAATAGTAAGTGGAAGTAATAAAGAGTTTGAATTCAAAGTAAATAACTTTAATAACGAGCTAGTTATGAGCCGAACTAAATATAACCACCATGGAAGTGATTATGAATTTGGAAGCGTAAGAAAGTGCATTTCAGATGATAAAACGTCAAAGATAAAAATGATATTCGATCAAAGTATTATCGAAGTGTTTGTTGAAAATGGTCGCGATGTTTTTACATCATTACTATTTCCAAGTGATGAAAATCATTATTTAAAAATTTCGCTTGAGCGTGAAACCGAAGTGGATATTAACCTGCAATACCTTACAATATAATAAATAGGTGAATAGCATGAATTACGAAGTAACAGTAAATGAGATACTAAGCAGTATCGGGGGACATGAGAATATTCGTAATGCGGAGCATTGTGCAACGCGACTACGTTTGATTCTTAAAGACAATGATAAAGTCGATGTCGAAAAGGCGAAAGGAATTGCACAAATTAGCGGTTACTTCTATCAGTCTGGTCAACATCAATTCATCATAGGTACAGGGAAAGTTACCCATATCTACAATGCATTAAAGGCAACGTTAGGTGGCACACTCGACAACAATGACTTTAAACAAGATGCATTCAGTGACATGACTATCAGCCAAAAAGTGGTTCGAACGCTTGCTGATATCTTAATTCCACTTATTCCTGCGTTGGTCACAACCGGGCTATTGATGGGCTTGAGAGGCATGATGCTGCACTCAGGTGTTCAAATCTCGCCTGAAATTCTGTCGCTGTTTAGTATGCTAACTGACACTGCATTTGCGTTCCTGCCAGTTCTGATTACTTACTCTGCTGCCAAGAAATTTGGTGGTAACCCGATTATTGCCATAGTTGTGGGCTTGATGATGGTTGCACCACAGTTACCTAATGCCTGGGCTGTTGCCAACGGTGGCGCAGAACCTATGTTGGTGACTTTGTTCGGCATAGATTTCCCACTAGTGGGTTACCAAGGAACGGTACTACCAGCCATATTCGCAGGTTGGTTCGTATCTTACTTGGAAAGAAACCTTAGACGCTTTATTCCAGCAAGTGTAGACCTTATTTTCACTCCCTTTTTGACGATTACGTTTGCAATATTCATCATTTTGTTCCTATTTGGTCCTTTACTACAAAGTGTTGAGCACGSTTGTAATTACCTAGTTCGTGTAGCGTTAGATCTTCCTTTGGGTATTGGTTACATTTTCTATGGAGCAGTACAGCAAGCAATTGTAATTACTGGTTTGCACCATGCTTTAGGTGTTATTGAAATTGGTCTTTTAAACGAAACTGGTGCTAACCCTTTACAACCTTTAGGTACGGCGTCGATGGCGGGTCAATTTGGTGCAGCAATAGCGGTTGCGACTTTACTTAAAGACAAAATCAAAAAAGGTAATGCTTACAGTGCATCAATGTCGACACTGTTTGGGATAACGGAACCTCTGCTGTTTGGTGTGAACCTGCAATATGGGAAAGTCTTCTTGTTTGGTATGGTCGGCGGTGCTGTGGGTGGCCTGGTTACTTATATCCTAGGGATCAGTGCTACGGGTATGGGCATCACTTTTATCCCCGGTATTTTGTTGTACTCTGACTCTTTTGGTTCTGTACTTGGTTATCTAACAGTAATTGCTAGTGCATTTGCTACTTCATTCGCAATCACAAGGCTGTATAACCCAATCAAAAACGCTTAAGTGTGCGATTGATTTAATCTATGAGAGCGTGGGCGATCCCCCTATAAAGTCTTCCACCTCCAAACCCACTTGATATGCTCTGGTGGGTTTACTTGCTCCTCAGCTCGAATCTAATGAGATTAAGTAGTAAGCGTGAAAGCTATGAGCTTATGACATGTATGACGAAATATTAGGAATTGAAATGAATAAAGTATGGTTAACCGGTGACGCTGTTGTTGATTTGATTCCAGATACTCCAATTACGTATTTGAAATGTCCGGGTGGCGCACCTGCAAATGTTGCGGTTGGAGTAGCTCGTTTAGGCGGTGAATGTGGTTTCTTCGGCAGAGTAGGGTTAGATCCATTAGGGCAATTCATGAAGCAAACGCTTAATGAAGAAAATATCGATGTAAGTTACCTATTGCTTGATGAAAAGCAGCGCACTTCTACGGTGCTGGTGGATTTAGATTCTGATGGCGAACGTACATTCACTTTTATGGTGAAGCCGAGTGCCGACCAGTTTATGCAAATATCGGATATTCCTGAATTCGGTGCAGGTGAATGGCTACATGCCTGTTCTATTGCGTTGGCAAATGAACCTAGCCGTGCAAGCACATTTGAAGCTATCAAGAGAATGAAACAAGCTGGTGGCTTTGTCAGCTTCGATCCAAACCTTAGACAAGAGG
>NZ_JAKJSW010000380.1:0-2375 GCF_050337375.1 Vibrio makurazakiensis
ATTTTGAGCAATATATCTAATATTAACTATTAGAAGCATGGATATAAAAAGGGCTGCCTATTACTAGGCAGCCCTTGTCTTTATTGCTGTTAAGCTAATTAGCTATCTCGTGATTAGAATTTACAGACTAACCACGCAACTAATTAGTAATTAGGCTTAGTCGTTACCGCGCCAGCAGAGCTAGTAGCAACTTGGCTGCCAGCACCTTTAGATTCGTAGCGCTCAGAGCGGAAAGGAGCAGCAACTACTTCAATCTCTTTAATCTCTTGAGGGCCTGGAGCTGCTGTCATTGGTGAGCCTGCTTGCTTTTTAGCCGCGGCTACCACAACTTTAGTTGTTTCAACATTGTTTACTGTCTCAGTTTTCACTGCTGCTTCAACCTTGGTTTCAACAGGAGCTTCTACTTGAGGTTCAACGTTTTCCACAACTGGAGCTTCAACAACTGGCTCGATTGGTGCTTCAACGATAGGAGCAACTTGTTCTGTTTCAACAGCAACAGGTTCAACCGCAGTCTCTACTTTTGCTGGTGTTTCAGTCACTGCTTCTTCACGACGAATAATTACTTTACCCATAGCCATTTCTGGGAATGCAAAACCACCTGTAGGTACAGAAACATTATTTACTGGCGTTTCTTGAACTTGCACGTCAGTTGTTTGTTCAACAACTTCAGTTTTAGCTGGTTTGTGATGCGGCTTAGCAACAAAGCGTGGCATTACTTTACCCATAGCCATCTCTGGAGACGCTACACCACCTTTACGTAGACGGAATGGGTTCGGTTTGCGATCACGACCGCGACGACGACGTTGGCCACTTGCACGTAGGTGACGTGGAGAACGACGGTTACGACGTTGTTTAGGCTCTTCTTGCTCTGCATTTTCAGCGTTCACTTGAGTTGCTTCAACTTGATCTGCTACTTTTTTCTCTTGATCCGCTTTTGCTTCTTGTTCAGAAACTGCGTTTTGATCCTTAACTCGAATTTGCTTGTTCAGTTTACGACGTTGACGACGCTCTTTAACTTTTGCAGTTTTCGCTTCAGACTTTTCTTTTGCTACTTCTGGTTTGTTTGCATTAGCATCAGCAGCAAGTTGCTGACCCTGTTGAGCTAACTTAGAAGGCAGTTCTTGTTCATCACGTGTTTCTTCGCGTTGCTCTTCACGAGGCTTGTTACGGCGATCTTGTTTAGGCTTACGATTCTGACGATTCTGCTGCTGACGACCTTGTTGAGGAGCGCTTTCGTTTTGATCTTCAGTCTTCTCATCACGTGCAGGCTTACGACGACGTTTGTTATCGCGGTTCTCATTACGGTCACCACGTTGATTACGGCGACGGTTATCACTACGCTCACGACGTTGGCGATTACCTTGAGGGCGTTTATCTTCAACTTTTTCTTCAACTTTCTCTTCAACTTTCTCTTCTTGAGATGAGCCGAATAGGAAGCTACCGATAGCTTTAAAGAAACGACCAAGCAAACCTGGTTGCTGTTCTGTTTCAGTTTCAACTTTCGCTTCTGGTGCTTTTGGCGTAGGAGCTGGAGTAGGTGCTGATTGAGCAGGAGCGGCAAAACCTTTTAGTGCTGGCTCTTCAAGTTTCTTAGGCTTGATATCAACAACAACAGGTTCTTTGCTTTCTGCTTCTTTTAGAGCATCAATCTTTTGTGGAAGTAGGTAAGACAGTAAGTCGAACTCTTCACCTTCACGAACACGGATAACTTCAAAGTGAGGTGTTTCCATGTCTGAGTTAGGAACAACAGTGATCTTAACTTCTTGGTTCTTCTCGATGTGGTTTACTGAACGACGCTTTTCGTTCAATAGGTAAGAAGCGATAGGTACAGGAACTACAGCAAGAACTTGCGCAGTATTGTCTTTTAATGCTTCTTCTTCGATTAGACGTAGAACAGATAGCGCTAGAGATTCGTTATCACGAACAACACCAGTACCTGTACAGCGAGGACAGATGTGGTGGCTTGCTTCTGCTAGAGAAGGGCTCAAACGTTGACGAGACATCTCTAATAGGCCAAAGCGTGAAATGCGACCAATTTGAACACGTGCACGGTCAAGACGAACTGCGTCGCGTAGACGGCTTTCAACTTCACGTTGGTGACGAACTGGAGTCATATCGATGAAATCGATAACAACTAGACCGCCTAAATCACGTAAACGCAGTTGACGAGCAATTTCGTCAGCAGCTTCTAAGTTCGTGTTTAGTGCTGTTTCTTCGATATCGCCGCCTTTCGTTGCGCGAGCAGAGTTGATATCGATAGAAGTTAGAGCTTCTGTTGGGTCGATTACGATAGAGCCACCAGATGGAAGACGAACTTCACGTTGGAAAGCAGATTCAATCTGGCTTTCGATCTGGTAATGGCTAAATAGTGGAAC
>NZ_JAKJSW010000054.1:0-23175 GCF_050337375.1 Vibrio makurazakiensis
TTCTTGTTGTTTGGATAAAACCACCCGCTAATAGAATCAAAAATCTAATGTTATCTATATTCTATTAGCGGGTGGTTTTATCCAAACAACAAGAATTAGATGATACCCATGTCTTTACCAACTTGGATGAACGCATCGATTGCACGGTCTAGTTGCTCACGAGAGTGTGCAGCAGACATTTGCGTACGGATACGAGCTTGGCCTTTTGGTACTACAGGGAAAGAGAAACCGACAACGTAGATGCCTTTCTCTAGTGCGCGTTCTGCAAATTCAGCCGCTACTTTTGCATCACCAAGCATGATTGGGATGATTGCGTGATCAGCACCGCCCATAGTGAAACCAGCGTCTTCCATACGAGTACGGAAGTGAGCAGAGTTTTCCCATAGTTGAGTACGTAGGTCGCCAGATTCCGCTAGAAGGTCTAGAACGCGGATAGACGCAGATACGATTGCAGGAGCAACAGAGTTAGAGAACAGGTATGGACGAGAACGCTGACGTAACCAGTCGATCACTTCTTTCTTACCAGAAGTGTAACCGCCTGAAGCGCCACCCATTGCTTTACCTAGCGTACCAGTGATGATGTCGATACGGTCAACAACGTTGTGGAACTCGTGAGTACCAGCGCCGTTTTCACCCATGAAACCCACTGCGTGAGAATCATCAACCATTACTAGTGCACCGTACTTGTCAGCAAGGTCACAGATAGCAGGAAGGTTAGCAACCACGCCGTCCATTGAGAACACACCGTCAGTTACGATAAGCGTATGACGAGCACCCGCTTCTTTAGCTGCGATAAGTTGCTGTTCTAGTTCTTCCATGTTGTTGTTCGCGTAGCGGAAACGCATTGCTTTACATAGACGAACACCATCAATGATAGAAGCGTGGTTTAGAGCATCAGAGATGATTGCATCTTCTTTACCTAAAATCGTTTCGAATAAACCAGCGTTCGCATCGAAGCAAGATGTGTAAAGAATAGTGTCTTCTTTACCTAGGAACGTAGATAGCTTTTGCTCTAGTTCTTTGTGTGAGTCTTGAGTACCACAGATGAAACGAACTGACGCCATACCAAAACCGTGTTGGTCCATGCCGTCTTTTGCTGCTTCGATTAGATCAGGGTGGTTAGCAAGGCCTAAGTAGTTGTTTGCACAGAAGTTCAGTACTTCTTCACCAGTCGAGATAGAAACCGCTGCTTTTTGTGCAGAAGTGATAATGCGCTCAGACTTGTAAAGACCTTCTTCTTTTACTTCTTCGATTTGGTTTTGAATCTGTTGGTAGAATGCAGAAGACATCAGCTAATTCCTTCCTAATTATTATTGAACAACGAGGCGTTGTTTTATGTAGGGAGTGTAAATGAAAACAAAATGATTCATTTACACTGTCAAACTGTTAATGACATTTTAGTTGAAGTGAAGGAAAACGATTATCCCTTAAGTTGGAAAAACATTGATGAATTGAAATCACAAATAATATTCATCGGGATATTATTTACATAAATCCAACTTGTATACCTAAAGTCCATTTCATATCGAATCTAAACTTTTAACCTCAGAACAATATAGAGAGTCTTAGGCCGAACTCTCACAATGTGCAGCCATTTTAGCCAACGAGCCTATTAGCACATGTACTTATCTGATCATTTAATCGACCAAGCGTTTACTAACCGCTGGTACACCTGCTACTACCAGCCAAAAGTAGTGCCCCACCTCGAAAAAATGACGGGGGTCGAAGCCCTATTCAGAATAAGCATTCCACAACAAGGTGTATTTTCTCCGGCTCATTTTCTGGAGCGCGCGTTTGAACTCGGATATGAAGAGAAAATTTTCTTTATTGTCCTTGAACAAGCGCTTTACGAAATCAAAGCGCTCTCTCCAGCACTTAATCTCGCGGTGAACATCAGTAAAAAAGTTATAGAGAACTCTTGTAACCTCGAACGTATAAAAGAACTGTTATGGGAAACATCTTTTCCTGCCCATCAACTTATTCTCGAGTTAAGTGAAAACGACGAGATAAATGATCAACTAGCTTCGAAGATACAGGAGTTCAAAATGCTTGGGATTAAGTTCTCCATCGATGATTTTGGGGTCGGTTACTCAAATATCGAAAAGGTGATGAACCTAAATGTTGATGAGGTAAAATTCGATAAATCACTCATTAACAATTGTGGAGAAAAGTTCACATTTTTACTGAAAAACCTGGTCATTTTCTGTAAAGAAGTCGGTATCAGAACCGTTGCCGAAGGCGTTGAAGATGCTGAAACTTGTCATTATGTACATCAACTCGGTTTTGACAGCTATCAAGGGTTCTATTTTTCTAAGCCTGTTCGACCGGATGATTTACGAGGGTTAGCAATATGACATTAACTAGCCACTCCTCAGAGTCACAGCAAGTCGCAACTTCACTGGCCAAATTCAAAGTATTGATTATCGATGACAGTCCGCTGTTTATCCATAGTATTCGCAAGATCATCAACAAAATAAAAGTGGCGGAAAAGAACATCAATTATGCTCTAGATACCAAGATCGCTTGTTGGTACCTGAAGGATAGTATTGAGTCTGGAAACCACTATGACATCATTATTTGTTCGTATACCTTTAAAAACCGCCCCTTAGGTAAAGAGTTTTTCCGCTTCATCGAAAAAGAGCACATACGTGAGAAGCTGTCAGCTTTGATCGTAACAGACAACACCGTGGACCAAGAAACCATTAGAGAAATTGATCAACATTTACCTGATGGATTTATCGCTAAGCCATTTAATTACAATCAACTCGTAACCAAAATCAATCACATCATTACCCGAGGATTAGCATTAAAAGCGACGAAAAATGCCTACTTTCAAAGGAACTACCAGCAAGTAATTGAACTGACTCACTGTATAGAACAAGAGAATATAGCGTTCAGAAACGAGCTTATCCGCATGCGTTGTCTATCACTGGTGCATTTAAAGCGCTTTGATGAAGCCGTCACCCTGTGCTCTTCACAGTTGAATCAAAACAATGAATGGTCATTAGTCCAGCTCATTGAGCTCTATAGCTTGCGGGGAGACAGCCACGGTGTCCTGGCTATACTCGATCAAAAGCCAACACTCAAAGATCACCCTAGAGTAAAATGGTTATTGATGGAAAGTGAACTGAAGATCACTAACTATAAACAGCTCATTAGTAACTACAAAAAGTTTGCAACTGATCAAGAGAAAAGCATTAAATCGGCAGTATTGAATCTCTATGAGCTGGACTATGCAGCAACAATTGAAACTCTGAATGCTTTCTTAAAAAACAACCAAACTAATCCTTTGGTTGACAAAAAAATCGCGCTGTTTTTATGGAGCTTAAAGTCCTTAAATTACACTTTCCATAACGAATATTGCACCAGTCGTGGTAATGGGTTTGACAAGTTGGTGATCGATAATAATCCAAACCACCACCTATATTATTTACTTCTTTATGTGCTAAAAAATTACGACTCACGGGAACTGTTCAAAGTAGGAAAAAAGTTCGATGCATAYATAAAAAGAGCAATTTATGCAAAAGATAACCTAGTACTAATATTACTCGCACTCGCTTGCTACCATCTTGGACTTCATTCCAAAGTTAAAATGCTAGCCGAACAACAGTTAACCTTTGTAGAGAACGACTTTTTGTCCATCATTACAGGGAAGTTGCTAGAAAACTTATCTCAACTTAGTAACGGCAAAGAGCTGTATTTTAATCTGAATAGAGACTCAGACTTAACCACGTTGGTATCCATGGCGAATACGTCACCATTAAACAAGGAATATCACGAAGGACTCGTATCTCAATTTGCCAATATAGTGAAACGCAAAAAAATAAGGAAAACGAAGAAGTTAATGTTAAGCATTGAGTCCAGCATCTCTTATTTACGTCAATCCTATGAAGATTTAGGTCAATTTAGTGAATTGGTCAGGCTAAAAACAGAGTACGAAGTCATTAGGGTTAATTTATGATGAACTCGACACTTTTCTTTTTCATCTTAAGATCATAATAACGAATGTATTTAAAATATAGGTCATGCTTGTTTTGAATTGTCTGAGAGAAGGGATTCTCGACTACTTTTTTTATGCTAGCGCGATAGAACGTCAACCCTAATTTGTTACAGCAAGGTTCGAAATAAAGGTCATACAAAAACTGACTCATAGCAGGATCAATCGTAGGAAAGCTAAATTCCGTTTCTGGCATATCGTTGCCTAAATGATCAAATATTTGGCGCCTAATAGGTGCGCTCATCGCCCCTACACTAAATAACATGTTATCTGTCAATTCATAAACCACATGCCCAATCATCAAGTTTTCGCATAGGAAGCACTTTACGATCATATCACCGGACGAGATTCCTAACTGTTTTGCCGTTTCAWTAAAATCGCGTCCATACAACTTAGTGTGCATTGTGCGAATAAGGTTCAGTCGTTCATCGGGTATATTCGCTAGTTTATAGGTTTCAACTGAAGTGATTTTATAATCATATCCGATATCATAGTTAAATGGTTGGTCCATTAACTTGGTTGCAGCTTTTACTTGAACCATTTCCTCAACTGAAAAATCATAGTCTTGCTGAAAGAAGCTCGCAACTCCCAGACGCCTTACAAAACTGGGCTGAGTTTTTCCACGCTCCCATTGACTTAGCATGACTTGATTAACGCCTTTGAACGCTCGATGAGATTTGGCCAATACATCAGCTAACTCTTCTTGAGAAGTACCTAATTGTTCACGTAACAATTTCAACTTTTCCGAAAAATTCTCTTTGTTCATTAGCGAATTTCCGCTCCTATCACTGGACGACTACACTTTAAGCATAATAGATTCGCAGATACAAGTTCAGCAAATCATTGAGTTAAAATGAATAGTTTCGCTTTTGATAGTTAGATCTTTTCATGAATCGAGGATATTGGCAGAAATACCCAAAAGCTAAAGTAGTTCTTACAAATATGAGGGAAACAAAACATGGATATGTATTGGAACATTGATGAATATTATCGGCTACTCAAAGGTAAGTAGCCGACCAGTAAGCCATCAAGAGTTTACAACGAACGCAGAAGTAAATAGATGCTCCCGCCTCCAATAAGCTACTTCTTATTTAATTACGCAAGGTTACGAGTCAATCTAAGTAAAAATATACTTATCCATCATGGTCACCATTTTTCCTATCTCAGGTTTGGTGATCGTGTCATTCGCGCCCAATGCTAATGCTTTAGCGCGGTTATCATCACTCATTAAAGAAGAAAACATGATGATAGGGGTGTTCGCATAAGCATCGCTATCTCGTAAGCGCTTAAGTAAATGCATACCATCCATTCTAGGCATTTCTACATCAGTAACTACTGCGTTAACGAGCTCGTGAGTAGGTAAACCTTCTTGCTTGGCCGATTCGGCAATCTCCATCAATTTGTCGTGCCCTTCTCCGCCATCCTTACACGCAATAATATTGTAGCCTGCAGAGGTTAATGTGTCTTGAATTAAGCTACGAATAAATGCCGAGTCGTCAACTACCACAATGGTTTTCGCATTTCTTTTCGTGATCATGCGTTGGTTCAAATCAACCGATTTATCAACGGTGACATCATATTTCTCCATACTCAACTCTGGATTGATGTCTGAAATGATTTTTTCAAAATCCAGGATCATGATGAGATTTTTGTCTTTTCGAACCACAGCCACTACGCAGTCTTGTTCGCCAGCCTCTAAAAACTGACTAGGTGATTCAACATCATTCCAAGATATACGATGAATACGGCTAATGCTGTCAATCAGAAAACCATTAGTCATGCGGTTGAAATCGGTCACTATGACAAACTTCTTCTCTAGGTCTTTACTCGTTGGAAGCCCTAACCAGCCCCCTAAGTCCACCAGCGGGGTCAGAATATCACGCGACGAAAACACACCGATCATATGAGGCTGTGCATTAGGGTAGTCCGTTGTTTCAGGTACCTGAATCACTTCACGAACTTTGGCCACATTAATGCCGTAGTAACATATTTTTGTTCCACCATCTGGCAGGTGTTTAACTAAATGAAACTCGATAATCTCAAGCTCATTCGTACCGCTCTCGGTCAAAATCGTACTGCTAGAATTGCTCATACTAGTACCAATTTTTTGCCTGTAAGACTCTATTTACCTGTATTAGCACTATGCCTAGCACTATCGGTTATTCTTTGTCGAAACAGACTTATAAGGCTGATAACTTACCCAAGGGGCAAGCCGTTAAATTATGCATCTATCATTAAAAGTAGGCAGGCATAAGGATAACGTCTAGTTAACACCCTCCTTAAACGTAAAAGCCGTACTTTTATTAACAAAAGTACGGCTTAATTATTGGTCGTGAATAATTCACGGATGAACGTAATATCTAGTGACTATGAACAACGAGTTAGGGCTGCGTTACGGCCTCTCTCTCGACGGTATCTTCGGTATGCTCAGCAAGCCAATACAACCACATCATCACTAAGCAAAGCACAAAGCAGACAACAAACAACCAATTCGAACTGAGGGATTCAATCACAATGCCACCGACCAGAGGGGCAATTGCAAAGCCCAGTGAGTAAAGCGCTGCGGCGCCAAAGTACGAGCCTCTTAGATGAGGAGGAGCCATTCGGTCTATCTGAACATTTAAGGTTGGGAACGCTATCACTTCACCGAGGCTTAGGATAAAGCAAGCGATCGCCCAGCCGATAGGCCAGTCTACAGGGGTAAGTAAAAAGCCAATTTGCGCGACAGCCATTAAACACATCCCTATTCGCGTTCTCACAAATAATGGAATATGTTCTAGCCACTTCAGCATTGGAAACTGAAAAATAATAATGGTTAAAGTGTTCACCAGAACCAACCCTGCAATAATTTGCGCAGCATCTGACACAGAAGAACGAACAATAACCTGTGGTATAGAAGACTCAACCTGAGCATAAACAAACATCATGATGAAATTAGCGATCATCAATTTTACGAAGATATTGTCTTTACGAATCACGTTTAGCGTAGCGCTAAAATTTGGTAATACCGAAGTGTCTGGTTTCGTGAATCTCTTTTTACGTTCAATACCAAAAAATAGCCAAAATCCATAAACCACATAAGTAGCACCCGCAATAAAAAACAGATTCTGTGGTTGCGCTAAAGCTAAAGTAATACCAATTAACGGGCCTAATGCGCCGCCTAAATTCAGCAGAAAGTAACGAATATTCAGAGCCAGCTCTCGGTCTTTCAGGTCATCTAAATTATCACCGATCACTGCTTTTGCGGGCGCTTCGATCATTGGTCTCATTAACCCAGTCAGCATCAGTAATACATAGAACTGCCAAACTTCAGATGCCAACCCAATGCCAGTATAAGATAGTGCGGCAATCCAACTGCCTAAAACCATCACCCACTTTCGACCAAAACGATCCGATAAATAACCAGAGTACAAACCAGTGCCTGCGCCAACGATAGCCGAAGCCCCTAACATACTCCCCACTTCAATTGCAGAAGCGCCGTAATCTTGATAAAGAAATACAATAAGAAATGGCCACGCCATAAAGTAGCTCGTACGAGCGAGGAGTGTACCCGTTAGTACTGTCCATACTGAAAAGTTAAACCGTTGAACCCTTTCTAATTGAAATAAACTGTCTTCTTTCTCCATAAGGTCTCCTTCCCTATTACCAACTGAAATTAACGCCATTTATTTTGTTTATTATTCAGCCAGTATATGAATGAATAGGAATAAAGATAGACTCGAAGGATAATTTAATGAAACGCACCAAAAACATAAGTTTACGCACGCCATAGCAATAAAATCCCGTCAGTTAAATATTCTATAGGTTACAATTTGCACACCGCTTTTCTAGAACTATCGCCTGCTAGACTGACTTATTAGTCGAAATGACATTAGTGCCTTTATTGCTCACTATCACTCTCATAAAGCGTACTATCTGCTATAGATAAAATTGCTTAAAACAAATCAGAAGAGACATCTCGAAACAAAAGAAGACTATGCGTACTCCTAAAAAATCAAACGTGAAGTGAAAAAAATCATACTTTGGCATCCTTTCTTGAACCTCAAGGTTCTTTATTGGATTTATAGACAGTTTCGTGAGTAAATAGGCATGCGATTCAACTGCGTTAAAGCAACCATATTTAAGTGACTTATGATTAATCCAAAACTCATTTCTCTCCTTCCTGACTTAGCCTCTTTTATTTTAGTGGTTAATGAAGGTAGCTTTACCGCTGCGGCAAAACAGTTAGGGGTTACTCCATCTGCGTTGAGTAAATTAATCACTCGTTTAGAGCAAGCTTTGTCAGTAAAGTTGTTTGAGCGCACAACCCGCACCTTAATCATCACCCAAGCTGGTCAGCAGGTTTATGATCAAAGTGTCGTGATGGTTAACGCAGCACAGCAAGCTATCGAACTTTCGACTTCGGATCACACAGAACCTTCAGGTTCATTAACGGTTGCTGCTCCAGAGGCTTTTTTAAATTCAGTATTACAACCTTTTGTTGGGCCATTTCTTCAACAATATCCTGAAATTCAACTCAAACTACGGGCTGCCGATGGCAACATTGATATCTTTCGTCAGGGCATTGATGTGGCGTTTCGCCTTACTGACAAACCAGATGAAAGCTTAGTACTTAAAGAGTTAGGCAAAACTAACCTGGTGTTGTGTGCTAGTCCTGAGTATTTGAACAATAAAGGCATGCCTGCTCATCCAACAGAGCTCACTGAACACGACTGCTTGTACCTAGCCGAAACCGATAAAGACCACATTTGGGATTTTTTGAAAGATGATGAATTTCATACCGTTGCGGTATCAGGGCGTTACGCCGTCAATCACTCTCAAATGCGTCTAAATGGGGTAAAAGATGGACTTGGGATTGGTATCTTCCACGACTTTGTTATTCAAGATGCACTCAACGAAGGCAGTGTTGTTCAAGTATTAGAAGATTGGACGATCAAAAGTAACTACCACGGCGCAATTGCCATGCAGTATGCACAGACTAAGTACATGCCTGCACGTTTACGTGTTTTCATTGATTATGCGATGAAGCATTTAAGCAATAAATTAGCAGGAGAGACATAACGATGCTAAAAGGAATCCATCACGCTGCGATTATTTGCTCTAATTACACGGTTTCAAAACACTTCTATACAAAGGTTTTGCAGTTAGAAGTTATTGCAGAAAACTACCGAGAGAATCGTCAGTCATACAAACTGGATTTAGCATTACCAAACGGCTCTCAAGTTGAATTATTTAGCTTCCCGAACTCTCCAGAGAGACCAAGCTTTCCCGAAGCGCAAGGGCTACGGCATTTAGCATTTTGTGTGGACGACGTGAGCTATGTGAAATGTTATTTAGAGCAACAAGGAATTGAAGTAGAACCCATTCGAGTGGATGAATTTACTGGCAAGGAATTCACGTTCTTTGCAGACCCTGATGGGCTACCGCTTGAAATCTACCAGCAAGATTAGTGACACCCTCTCCAACTCTAATAGAGCCGAAGAGGGCTACATATACTCATGATACTAACTTAAGGCTAACTTCAGCCTTTCAACGCGTGAAAATATCAACCAGTCTAGAATCAATGCTGTGACAATAGTGATACCCGCCAGTGGGAACAAGATCCCCATAAATGCGATTACCACTAGCCCTGTTTTCCAAACTCCTGCATCATTAAATTTAGGTGGCGCCCCCAACTTCTTTTGCCCTGATGGTCGGCGCATCCACCACATCACTCCACCAGTAATCGCAACTGCGATAAAAGCAATGCAAAATAGCGTATTCAATATCTTGTTTACGACACTAATATCCCCCTGATGAAGCGCTACACCAGCGGCCATAGCTTTTGCCATCAAGTTGTAATCTTGCCACGTTACATCAGCAAGTATTTGCCCAGAGTACTGGTCAATATGAGTCGTCCGATCTTGTGTCGGGTTGGTAATATCTCCGCTCATTGTATTGGCAGACACAGTAAAAACCCCTGTTTCAGATTTTGGAAAGTTCAGCTTGTACTGTCCAAATCCTAAATCTTGAGCAATTTTTACCACTTCATTAAGAGACAAAGTACCGCGTTGTTGCGAATGATGAAGATCAACTGACATGTCACCCATCGCCGAATGATCATGAGATTTTGGTAAAGGGGTCTGCTCTAAGTTCCATGGCATTTCTTCTTCAGAACCATGATTCAGGCTTGTATGGTTTTGGTCAGACAAAGGGACATCATTCCACTTTTGAGCAGGGAACGAGTTCCACGCTTGAACAAATTGGCTCCCCCACACTCCAGCCCACGATAAACCAGACAGAATAAACAGCAACAACACCAGTGATAAAGTTCCGCCAATGTTTGCGTGTAAATCTCTCATAACAACTCTAGTACCAGCTCCCAAACGAATTTTCATAAAACCCGCTCGACTCGCATTGTCACGTGGCAACCATAGATAAATACCGCTCACTAACAGTAAAACTGACAAACTGGCTGCGACTTCAATAAGGTAATCACCCCAATCACCGATGAGTAAGGTGCCATGAATGTCATTCGCCAGTTGATACCAGCTATCACTGCGATCAATTTCCCCAAGCACTTCCCCCGTATAAGGGTTAACTATCGCAAACACTGAGCTGCCATCTTGTCGCTTAACGGAATAGCGATTAGCCAATGTCGGTGTTTTCGCTGGGATATATTGTGTAATCACAGCATTTGGATATATCGCTTGTACTTGCTGTAATTGTTCGGAAGGTGTTTGTTTTTCATTGCTGGCTTCAACTTGCAAAATATCTTGGTAACGTACCATTTCAATTTCGTCGTCAAACAACATAACTAAACCAGTCAAACACAGCATTAGCATAAACGGGATAACGAACAGTCCAGCATAGAAATGCCAGCGCCATGTTAGAAAGTAGAGTGTTTTATTACGTGAAGTGGTTTGTTCTTGGCTTGATTGCTTAACTTGAGAGTCATTTCTCAACATTGTGATTTCCTTTTTCGCACGCATACGAACCCTCTGAAAAACAGAGAGTGGGTTGAGTACTTGAACTTTACTTAGATAATTGGGTTATTTATTTTTAGAGTTTTTATCAAGTAAGAACCACAGGAGGGGCTCGCGGAATTTGCTTCTTAAAACGTTCGCTTAGAGCCAAAAAAGCGTATCGTTCAGAAACAATTAAACTCAGTCGAGTTGTAAGCAGTGTGCTTGGAAGTTTGTTATCGAAAAATGGAGAAAAATGGCTAAACGGACAAGGTTTACCGCTGTGTGTCTCAGGTGTCCCTTCTTCTACCTGAACCAGCTCAAAACCATTCAATGTACATAATGTCGCCCACACTCCTGCGCTATTACCATGAGCATTGATAATAGGCATTAATGTCACAAGCACCCAGCTTAAAGCCGTCGCAAGTAACATTGATTTGTTAAACACTGAGAATGTAAATGGAGTGTGACGCATCATTTATAACATTTATAAATTTGCGACATTATTGATCAGGAACGAATTAGACGAAAGAACTGAACCAGCCAAACGTCAATAATTGAACCTCCCGCACAAAGTCGTTCACTTTCAATGATAAACACTCGTCTTCAGGGTTAAAAATCAAACTAAAATAAATGCATAAAACGAAAAAACGCCTATTGATGACTATGACCAATAGGCGCTTTTACTTAAGAACTCTTTTTGTGGAGAGCTTTATTACCTAGAAATGAGCTAGGGTTAGCCGAAAAGCTTGCTCCAAATGCTTGGATTACGCTTATCGTGGTACTCAATTCGCAATGCGTCGATATCTCTTAGCTCTTGCTGAGCTTGCTCAAAGTTACCTTGCTCTAGCTCTGCTTCAATCTTATCAATCGACGTCGCTAGCTTTTTAAAGCCTTCCATGTACAACGTTTCTTTTTCTAAAGGGTACACACCTTGCTTTGAACTGGCGATTAGTTCATCTAAGTTAGCAATCGGTTTTTGCATCTCTTCAATATTTTGCGCTTCTGCTGCTTGCTTAAAAGCCAACTTCATTTGTTGCATATTTTTCTTAAGATCGACACTGTTTGCGAATACAGACGCAGACATCAGAGATGAGGCTAAAAGAGCCACCGTTAAAATTGAGCGAGTTTTCATTACTTCTCCATAGGGACATGGTTGCCGAACGGCATTATTATTTTCACTCTAGTGTATACAAGTTTTAGCTAAACCGAGACAAATATATGTATCGAAATACGAAACAATCGATCCGTAGAAGTACTCACCTCTATAGATTGCTGGGGCGTATGCTTGCTAGTCATTGTTACTACTAACTATTGATACTACATACCTGCTAATTCTGGTATCAGCTTACGTCCACGAAGCTCCAAAAAGCTCAAAAACTGCTGAGGGGTATGAGTCACGACTTTACTGCTTTCAACACCGACTTGATCTAGCAATTCAGATACCAGCTCTAAGCGCCCAACACCCTGGCAGAAATGCGCATCACTTCCTGTCGTGATATATGCCCCGACCTCTTTTGCTATGCTCGCAATGCGATAGCATCGGTCAACACTACCCACGCGGCTATTGCCTTTTAAAGTCGTATTATTAATTTCGATAGCAACATTATTTTCTTTCGCACATTGGATAACAGCTTCAAAATCAAAGTCGAAATTAGGGTTACCTAAATGCCCCAACGCATCCACTCTTCCAGCTTTTATTACATTCAGTAAAGCTTGCGTGTGTGTCGCTTTATCAGAAGGGCGAAAGACCGGCTCATGGAAGCTAGCGATAGCCCAATCTAAGTTTTTATCAACACTAGGGTGAATATCAATATCACCCGCGGTATTCATAATATTGGACTCAACACCACGAATGATCGCCACTTTATTAATGAAACGCGGTAATACCCTCTGGTTACTAAAGAACCAGTAATGTGGCGCACCGGGCATTGATTCTGAATGGTCTGTCGTACAGAACATCTTTAAGCCGTGTTCATAAGCAGCCTGTGCATTCTCAATCAAGGTGCTGTAAGCATGACCACTCGCATAGGTATGTGTGTGCGTGTCTACCTGTAACTTCATTGAACAGTACTCTTATAATCCAGTATTTCTACAAGTCTAACAGTCTGACGATAGAAATTGCAGCGATTCACTAAAAGTTAACCATTGCTAATCCGTTCTTAGCTCACTCCGCTCAAATAAATGAATATTCGACATTTGACCAGCAAACAAAAGACTTTTAGCAAAAACTCAATTGACGATAATTTTATCAGTAGTCGAACAGGCGGTTTTTTTCAACTTATTAAAGTTCAACCATTTTTTTGCAACATACAAAACATCGACAATACTTAAATTGGTTTACGTGCATAGGAACCTAGATGAAGAAACGCCGCTATCCCTTAAGTATTCACATTACGAGTCTCTTTTTAGTTCTAACGACCATAGTTGGTATTGTTCTTATTTCCATCAGCTATCGGCATTCGCAAGAACTACTAACGGGGACGGCGCAGGAATTAAGTAAAGATCATAGCAACAAGCTTGAGTCTGTATTCAAGCAAACCGTATCGCCGATACTCACGACCCTCGACTTTATGGCTGTAAGCTCCTTTATTCGCCACCAAGGCGAGTCTTTAGAGCAAAAGCCGTGGCTCGCTTCGATTGACCTAATATTCAAACAGAACCCTAACCTAGTCGCCTTGTTTTATACTTCGAATGAGGGCGCTTTTACTATCTTCCGTCCGCTAGGTAGTAATAAACAAAGGAAAGCCGCCGGAGCGCCTGCAAAATCCACAATGATGATCAGTAGTGCCGATCTTTCGGGGAAAAACGAAACCATATTTCTCGATGGGAACCACAAACAGATAGGTAGAAACCTCACTAACGACAATACATTTGATCCAAGAACAAGGCCGTGGTTTATCAATGCTGAAAGCGACGGTGAGATTCGCTTATCCAAACCATATTTGTTCCACTTTTTGAAAACCAGTGGCATCACCCTATCTCGCCGTTCAGCGGATGGGCAGCATGTTATAGGAGCAGATTTCACACTCGAGAGTTTATCTACACAGATAAGTCAGTTGGCGTACTCCCCGCAAACTCGGCTTGCGCTGTTTGATAATGAATTCCAGTTACTCGGACAACACCAACTCGATATAGACATAACCCTAACGCCCGAAGAACAGCGTGAAGCCTTAGATAAAACGGTAATCGCAACACTACTGAATCAAACTAGCTACGAGAAACCGATATTTAAAGAAATAAGTTTCAACCTCGCGGAGTGGTCACTCACCATGACGCCAGTGCATTTAACTGAAAACGTCACACTTCTATTAGCAGAAGCAACGCCACAGAGCGACTTACTGGCTGATTTACTCTCTATGCGCGACAAACAGATCATGGTCGCGGTGATCTTATTAATAACGTGCTTTATCTTTGTTTGGCTAATTGCAAAACGCTTAGCTCTACCATTACAGAACCTCGTCGAATTGACCGATAACATTGCGCGTTTTGATTTTAAGCGAACGCACTATCCAAAAAGCATGATCAAAGAAGTATCTAACCTTACCCTCTCCATTGAGCTCATGGAGCACACACTGCACGACTTACTTAACTTGCTCCGGGATACTGCAAGCAACCAAGAATTCAGCGTACTCGCTAAAACCGTCGCCCACCAAAGCTATCTCATCACGAAAGCTGAAACCATTATGCTGTTCGTCCAATCCAAGGATTCGGACACCTTCACCGTTGCCGCAAATCACGCAATCATTCCGTTCAAAGCGGACATCAATGATTTCATCAAAGATACGCCTTGGTTACTTTCAAAACTGAAATCAGGTGAAACCATCCACTTCAACCGTGACGACAACACGCTGAAACGTCACCAGAACTCCATCTTTAATTCCGATATTTACCTGTTTCCGCTGTTAAACAGAGAGAAGCAATTAGTCGGTATTGTGGTCATTGGCTATGAACGAGCCATCACTCAAATTCAAGCTGACAAACACGCTTTTCTGAGGGAAGTATTAAGCTTCGCGGAAATAGCGAAAGACAACATAGACCAAATGCAGCAACAAAAAGACATGCTCAATGCCTTTATCGAGTTGATTGCTTCAGCCATTGATACCAAGTCTCCATACACTGGCGGACACTGTCAGCGGGTTCCTGAGCTAACAAAATGGCTAACAGAGCTGACCGAGAAAGATGAACGCTATTTCCCTCACTTCTCATTAGACAGAAGACAGTGGGAAGAACTTAACTTAGCCTCTTGGCTGCATGATTGCGGTAAAGTCACGACCCCTGAATACGTGGTCGACAAAGCGACTAAACTAGAAACGATCTATGACCGAATACACGAAGTCCGCATGCGTTTTGAGGTTCTAAAAGTACAAGCTGAATCCGATTACTGGAAAGCGCTGCATGAAGGAGAAAACCTAGAAGAACAGACAGCCTTGTTAGTGAAGACTCACGAAGAATTAGATGCAGAGTTTGCCTTTGTTGCCGAGTGCAACTTAGGTGGTGAGTTCATGGAAGATGAAAAAATAGAGAAGCTACACAGAATTGCAGAACGTAAATGGAAGCGAACCTTAGATGACCAATTAGGCGTTTCATGGATTGAACAGCAGCGCTACGGGGTAAAAACTTACCTGCCTAAAATGGAGTCATTACTGGCAGATAAAGAAGTCCACCAAGTTCCTTGGCAAGCAGGCTTTAGCCCGATGGATGTGTGGAAAGAAGATTTCGTACTCACTCCAGGGGCGGTGAAGTACAATCGTGGGGAGTTACATAACCTGTCTATTCGTCGCGGTACTTTAAGTGATGAAGAGCGCTTCATTATCAATGATCACATAGTTCAAACGCTCTCGATGTTAGAGCGACTACCTTACCCAGAGCATTTACAGGATATCCCAAGCATCGCTGGCGGCCACCATGAACGAGTTGATGGTAAAGGCTATCCTAGAGGGCTAAATCAAGAGCAACTTTCTATTCCTGCTAGAGTTATGGCTATTTCCGATGTATTTGAAGCCCTGACTTCCAGCGACCGTCCATATAAAAAAGCCAAAACATTAAGTGAATCACTTAACATCATGACTCATATGGCGACGAGTGGTCATATTGATCCAAAGCTTTATGTTCTGTTCTTAGAGGGTGAAATTGACCAGCGTTATGCCAATGAATTCCTCAGTAAAGAACAAAACACGGAGGTCGATCGCGAGCACCATATTCAAACCGTCAAAGAGTACATAAAAAGCCTGTTTTAGTCGTACAACATCATTCGTGTAAGCCCATGTCCACCATGCTTCAGATCCAACGCTTAAGCCGTTTTTATCGCCTCTGAACTTATCGCTTTACGCCTTAGCATCTTTGGCAGAAAAGTATTCATAACACTCGCGGAAACAATCAGAGATATCCCCACGATTTGACTGACTGTGAAAACATCATCAAAGAAAGAGTATTGCCACAACGCGGTGAACAGTAAGTTGGTGAATATCAACGGAGCAAGCTGAGAGCCGCTATCTGCGAGTTTGTAGGCTTTAGCTCTGAATATTTGCGTGTTGATAATGAGTACGGACATGACCATCAAAGCTCCTACAACTGCGGTGCTAAGGTGTCCCGTAAACAATGCCTGTACCTGCAAGTCACCGACAGTCGCACTCAATATAACAAAAGGGAGTAATAAGCTTGATGCGATAACAAATGTCCAAGCGTTTAACTCAATAGGCGTCACATCCCCTTTTGTTGAACGGTACAAGCTCAATTGAGAACCTGAGTTAAACACACCAGCCAGCAGCCCAACGAGTAACTCAGGTTTTAGTTCAAACTGACTAAGGTCACCCGCCATGCACAATACACCAACAAAGGTCATCACTAATCCAATAATAGTGATGACACTGATACGAGCACCAAAAATTAGTTTTTCTAACACTGGGATAAACAGTGGGCCAGAGCTAAATAGAACAATACTTTCAACTAGAGTGAGGCGTTGTAATGAAAGTAAGAAGCACACTTGGCATGCTGAGATACATATCCCCCGTACCAGTAGTGGTTTGTATGCTGTCAGAGGAAATGAACGTAAACGAATAAAGAACAAGACAACAAATAACATTGCGGCAGGCACTGCAAACCTTAGAAAACCGAGTAACTCTATTGGCATCGCTTGCGATAAGTATTTTGCTAACAACCCTGTAAATGAAAGGCTGAATGTTGAAAGCAACATAAACGTTGTAGATTGAAAATTTTTAGACATCGACTACCTCCTGATGCGTGCATTCTAAGAAAGTGACGATTGAAAGAATAGCGAGTAATATTGACTAAACCTGTAAGGAAAACTTACCAATGAAGAAGCTCGTTCCTCTGAAATCTATTTATACATTTATCGCGGTTGCAGAAACAGGCAGCATGACTAAGGCCGCCAGTGCTCTGTGTGTTAGCCACTCGGCTGTTAGTCAGGCAATCAAATCGTTAGAGCAGCAAATCGGAAAACCGCTATTTCAGCGCATGGGCAGAAATGTGGTGCTCAACAATGATGGTAAGCGTTATTACAAAAAGATATCTCCCGCGCTAGAAACCATTGTAGAAGCGACGTCTGAGCTGATAAAAACACAAGAAGAACATCGAATAACGCTAAACATGATTAATTCATTAGCGATGCACTGGTGGATCCCACGAGTACAAGGATTCCAACAATTTGCACCCAAAATGGACGTCCGAATCTCGACTCTTACCGGAGTATTTCAGCTTGAGAAACAAGGGGTCGATATTGCTCTTGTTCACGGTAAACCCGACGATTGGCAAGATTACTATTGCGAAAAATTAAGCAGTGATGAGCTAGTTATGGTGTGTAGCCCACTCTTATTAGAGAAAGCCCAACAATCATTAGAGGAAGCCGAAGATAGTTTAAGTACGTGCAAGTCCATTACTGCCATTTCATTACTTAAACAATACCCTGCGATTACTGTAACCAATGAAAGACGAAAACACGATTGGTCGATATGGTGTGAACACCATGGCATAGACGTCCCTTCCGGGCAGAACAACTTGTCGTTTAACGTTTCAATTCAGGCTGTGCAAGCCGCTATTCGACAGCTTGGTGTATTCATCACCCACAGGCAGTTTGTTCGTGACGACATTAGCCATGGATTGCTCGTCGAGATAGGCCCTGCGGTCAGCAACCCATACCAAGACTTTTATTTTGTATGCCCTGCAGAAAAATTAAAAATGGAAAGCGTGCTTCAGCTTAGGAACTGGTTACGAAAGGAATTTGATTCCTCTTACACCCGCTTACAAGCAAGTTAAAACAAATACGATAAAATCCAGCACCAACCCCGTTTGAGTTTAGGTATCCCATGAAAAAGCTTTGCACTTTATTATTAGCATCCCTTTCGCTTGTAGCGAACGCAGAAGATACATTACGAGTTTATGCCGCGTCTTCAATGACCAATGCCATTACTGAGCTATCAAACTCTTACACTGAGGCTCAGGGAGTTAATATCGTCACTGTATTTGGAGGTTCGTCTTCACTCGCAAGACAGATTGAACGAGGGGCTCCCGTTGATGTATTTATTTCAGCTAACCAGAAATGGGTTGATCACCTCGTTATCCAAGACGTCATTTCACCTAGCAATGTTTCCATTTTTGCCAGCAATAATCTCACGTTAATTGCCCCGAAAGCCTCTAACATTAGCTTTGACGTAACGGACAAGTCTGCATGGGAAACCAATTTAAAAGACCAGCGTTTGGCGATAGGCCAACCAGAAAGTGTGCCTGCTGGGATATACGCGAAAGAAGCGCTTAGCACATTAAATGTTTGGGATTCTGTGAGTCATAATTTAGCGCCCACGAAAAATGTGCGTGTAGCGTTAGTATTGGTTGAACTAGGTGAAGCACCACTTGGCATCGTCTATAAAACGGATGCGATGGCGAGCGATAAAGTCAGAGTCGTACATAATTTCAGTGATACGCTCCATTCAGAAATCACTTACCCATTAGCGAAAGTGAATGAATCAGATAGCGTTGACGCGTTCATTACCTATCTAAAAAGCGAGCCTGCAAAACAGATATTGAATGCCTACGGTTTCAAGTAACAACCTTTCTTTCAACCCTTTGCGCTTAACTAGATGCGTGTGGCACTTTTATACTGAAGCCTAAGTTATTGAGCTATTGATAAGTGATAATTAATTGGCATGAGCGATATGTTCGCTCATGCCCTAAAGAGGAGGAAAAGGTTTATTCTTCTAAGAGAGATTCAAATCGCTCTAAACCACGAAGCATCTCAAAGTCGGTTTCTTCACTAATCAGCTCTCGCATAGAACCACTAGCAGCAATAGAACGCTCTATATCGTCGATAGCCTGCCCTTCAGCCCCTAATCGAGCATAAGCACAAGCTCTTTGGTACAAGGCGTGAGCATTCTGGTCATCCACCTCAAGCACTCGGTTACACAGGCTCATTGCCCAATGGTATTCACCAATTTCCATCGCAGCATCCGCTTTATAGGTGAGGGCCTCTAAATCACCTGGACGTACTTTTAAAATCTCATCATAGATTTCTATCTTCTGCTCTGCGGTTTGTACGCTTTGTGCGCGAAGCCATAGATTGTGGATCTCGTTGATGATTTCGATTTCGCGGTTGTTCTCTGAAATGATACGAGTTTTGCGTTTTAGGTCCCTCTCAAGATCTAAAAACTTCTTCTCATACTCTTGAGCAATTTGATTAAGGCGTTTATCTGCCATTTCTTTGGTGTTGTGCTTAATCTCTTTCAGTGATTGCCAGCCTATCAATGCAATCAACGAAGCTACACCTGCAATAATATAAAAGAAGTAAGTGACCGTAACATTGGCATAGTTTAGGGACCTATCAGCAACACTAAGCTCCCTATCGGTTATCTCTATGATGGTGCGTCGTTCAAGGTCTTGCTGGTTCATACGCAAGCTTTTAAGCTCATCAAGAATGTACCTCTCCATCAAAGGCCTATCGACATACTCTTTCTCTGAATACTTTAACTCTTCATTTGCAAAACCCATGAAAGAGCACAGTGAGAGCAATACCACTAACAAGCTTCGGCACATCGTACATTCCTTATACTTTATCCTTTTAAGCTACTGTATATCGGAATCACGGAGTGCGCTAGAAATTAGATGGAAATCAGAGACGTGCAAAGGGGATCTAATCTTCTACTATTCAGCTGATTTCTGTTTAAATTAAGCGAGCAGACACTGAAATAAAAAAGCCATAGCTGGCGAGCTATGGCTTTAGAATATTCATATCACTCTAGCTGAACGTCAGTAGTCAGCTAAAGATAAATTATTTGGCTTACTTCTCGTAAACCTCTATTTTCGTCAGCATCGCTGCACACTTCGCCAGAAATTGATCCAGGTACAATGCAGGGTCTGCTAACTTTTCTCCACCTTTAATATCAGCGCCTGTTACTCGCCAAAAGTTGCGAACAATCAGGTTGCGATGATAAATAAAATCAGCGATTTCTTGTTTGGTCAGTGGAAGCTTCTTACCAAAGACAGCATCATATAAGTTCAAGTCTGACTCTAGGTCACTTGTGTTACCTTTTAGGAAGGTATCAGGGTTTAGCCCTAGGGCTTGCTTCTCACCTTGAGTTGCCTGCAACTTGGATAGATGAGTCATTATGCCAAACAGGCCAAACTCTACTTGTTGAGAAGACAGCAATGCAGCCCCTAGAAGCGCATGAGTGTTAGCCTGTTGTTCAGTTGTCGCTGAAGTTACTGTTGATGTTGCCGTCACTGTAAAAACCTCAAAATTGTATAAACCATCGTCAAATGCTAGTAATGAGAACTATGCGGTCTCAGGCCATTGGTTAGCTTCATCTAATTGAATTCGAGCTGCATCGAACACTACATAGCTGGTTGTTCGTTCACATTTAGTCACTTGAACATTCCCTTTGAAGCCGATATCAGAAAGCCTTTTCGCAAGCTGTTCCGGCGCTTTATCAAATACAACGTTCATGAAAGGAAAATGGGTAGCACCTACAATTCCCTTTTCATTGAAAATTTCCATAGCTTGAGACAGGAGATCAGTATCCGTTAACTCAATTATTTCGACTACATCTTCCAACAACATTTTCTATTCCATTCTGTCTGAAATCTATCAACTCAAACATGGCTTCACCAGCTTGAAGAAGTTTATGTATCACTATACCGAGACACTCTAAATCGCCATGGCAGGATAACATATTTTTCGGTGCGAAATATCAAGCTATTCAAGATTAGCTTCAATATGATCGATAAACACTGACTAGGTAACTCTCAAAAGTTAGCTATAAGAAATCATAGCTCTCACTATGACTTTCCACTTAATCGAGCTGCCATAGTCGTCAATTAAATTGGCTAAAGCATTTCTTTCGCAATTAAGTGCAGCAAGAACGTTTCACGCTCTATGCTCATGCCCTTTTTAGAGCTTTCGGCCATTGTCTTTTCATTATGAGCGATAGCTTCATGGATGTTTATCCAAACCGGCTTCATTCCGTTTTTGATTTCATAATCTTCATACGAAGTTTCGCCTAGCTCGCTGTTAATTTTGCAAGTATAGCAGTAAGAGATCATATGCATTATGTCAGCATCATCTTTGTACCAAGGGCGAAATTCTTCAAAAATACCGAAAGGCTTAATACTATGAATATTCTGCGCACCGGTTTCTTCTTCTAACTCACGAACCATACCGGCAATTACATCTTCCCCTTCATCCAAACCACCACCAGGAATAGTGTAGTCATGGTAGCGTTGTGTATAGAGCATTAAGATATTCTCGCCGTCTAAAACGATAGCGCGAGCAGCGTTACGCTTGCGTACTGTCTGACCATCTAAGTGCTCGATATCAGGATGAATAGTGGTTTTTAAATGTCTCATGGCTTATAGCTTCTTAAAAACGGGTCTTTTGAAATTTGGCGCATTATACCAACCTAAATCATTAAGTGTTTGGAAATTGCATAGAAAAAGCCCCACATCACTGCGGGGCTTAACTTGAATTTCGAGTTTCTTAAAAGCCTTTACAATGAACGATTAGCCGTCGGCAGTAATCGCATCTATCAGCTCTTGTTGCACTTTTTCAGCATCAGGCGTTGCGATTTGACATGTGCCAGCTGCCACATGGCCACCACCACCGTATTTAAGCATCAGCTCACCAACATTGGTTTTCGAACCGCGATCAAAAATCGATTTACCGGTAGCAAAAACAACGTTTTGCTTCTGGAAGCCCCACATTTTGTGGATAGAGATATTACATTGTGGGAACAAAGCGTAAATCATAAAACGGTTACCCGCATAGATCGTGTCTTCATTCACAAGATCAAGCAAAACCAGATTGTCATGCACCGTTGCACAGCGTTGAACTTGCTCTTTGAATTTACTTTCGTGCTCACGATATAAGTCGATACGCTCTTTTACATCAGGTAGATCAAGGATCTCTTTGATCGAATGGTTCTTACAATAATCAATAAGATCCATCATTAGTGCGTAGTTAGAAATTCTAAACTCACGGAAACGGCCTAAACCTGTACGAGCATCCATTAAGAAGTTCAGTAAGTTCCAATCTTGCGAATCCAGAACTTCATCACGATTAAATTGGGCAGAGTCACCTTTATCTACCGCTTCCATCATTTCTTCCCATTCCGCAGGGAACGTGTCTGAACCACCATAATAATCCCACACTACACGTGCAGCTGAAGGTGCATCAGGATCAATAATATGATTAGAGCGTTCACCGGTATTACGAATTGTTTCAGAAAGGTGGTGATCAAAAGTGAGGTGTGAATCAGAAACATAAGGAAGGTTAGTCACGATATCATTATCTGTGATTTCGACTTTTCCATCTTGCATATCTTTTGGGTGCACAAATTTAATATCGTCAATGGTAAATTTCTGCTTTAACAGCACCGCGCACACTAAGCCATCGAAATCGCTACGCGTTACTAATCTAAATTTTTGCTCTGACATTTTAGTTCCTTTGCCATGTAACATTAATCCTAAGATAACCGCATAGAATACCTAGAATCAAGAAGTGATTGATGCTTCAACCAGTTACGCTAATTCAAGCTTGAGCTAGGACTCAAAACGAACAGAAATATTAGTAAATAATAGACCTTACTGGCTTCTTAACCAAATTGAGTCAGCAAGTTTTGAAATCTAAAATATACTAATCCCATATGTCACTTTGATCATTACCTTGGAGAAAGCATGAAAAAAATCAGCCTATTAATGTCAATTTTAGGATCTATCGTACTTGTTGGG
>NZ_JAKJSW010000381.1:0-2365 GCF_050337375.1 Vibrio makurazakiensis
CTTAAAATTGGTCTGGCTTAAGTATGATTTGGCCTGGAGTCGGTTTGATCTACTTATTAATAGTAAAGAGTCTGATAACTTTATGGAAATGGGGGATGCGAGAGTTTTCTTTGAACAGTTGTTCGAGGATTATCGCGCATTGGAAGATAACCTTAAATTAGTCACCAATACTGACCTTGTCAGAGGGCAAGAGTTTAACCAGTCGGTACGGAAGTTGTACYTCAGTATGATTGATTATGTGAATCGAAACTTTCGCGTTAAGAGCCCCTTATACCAAGCCCAACAGAATAAAGCGCAGAGCCTCCAATTCCTTCAAGTCATACTACTTGTGGGCTTTATGTTCTGCTTATTGCTGATTAGCGTCGTGTTCTACAAAGAATCTCGTTATCACCATAAATTAGCAATGACCGATGTTCTGACTAATTTAGGTAATCGACTCGCACTATTTATTAAGATGCAGCGTTATCACGACCGAGAGCAGGCGTTTACATTATATTTGCTCGATTTAGATGGATTCAAAGGCATCAACGACAAATTTGGTCACCAAGAAGGAGACCGAGTGTTAGTAGAATTAGCAGATCATCTTAATGATTTTAAGTGCGACGATTATCGGGCTTATCGAATGGGAGGGGATGAGTTCGCGATTCTCCATAGCCAAAAATCCCAACAAAATGAGGTGCTCGACTACATTGATTTACTATCAAGTAAAGTCGGCAGTTGTTTTTCTGAACATGAGTCATTGGGAGTAAGCGTTGGTGTTGCTAACTTCCCAGAAGATGCCAACGAGATCGATGAGCTTATTGGTATCGCTGACAAGCGCATGTACCAAATGAAGTTTTATAACAAGCAAGATAAACAGAAGGTGAAAAAACAGGTATGATACGGCTGTTTTTAATCCTGAGTTGGAAAGGTCATGGCAAAGTTAACACTACAAGAGCAAATGCTAAAAGCTGGCTTAGTAAATGAGAAGAAGCTAAAGAAAGCGAAAAAGGGCTCTAAGAAATCACGAGTTCAAGCACGCGAAGCGAAAGCCGCGGCAGAAGAGAACAAGCTTGCTCAGCAAGAAAAAGATAAAGAATTGAACAATCAATTGAAAGAAAAACAACTGAGTAAAGAGATCAAAGCTCAGGTAAAACAATTGATTCAGATGAACAAAATCGACCTTAAAAACGGCGAGATCAAATATAACTTCACAGACGGTACTGTCGTTAAATACTTGTATGTAGAAGAGCTAACGCAAAAGCAACTTAGCTGCGGTATTTTAAGTATTGCACGCCAAGAAGAAAGCTATGTGGTTATTCCTACAAGTGTTGCGAACAAGATTGCGATGCGTGATGAAGAGTCAATCGTTGATACTCAAGCATCAACTTCTGWCGAAGTAGACGAAGACGACCCATACAAAGACTTCGTGATTCCAGACGATTTGATGTGGTAATCGTTGTACTAAAACAAACGTTATTGCACTCAAACAAAAAAACCGATGCTCATGCATCGGTTTTTTATTACTAACAAATGAAGTTATGCGTTAGCGTTTTCAAGTTCCACTTGTTCTTCTTTCTTCTTACCTAGAATTCGACTAGTAATCGTACCCGCCGTCATGGCACCAGATACGTTAAGCGCAGTACGAGCCATATCGATTAAAGGTTCAATAGAGATAAGTAATGCTGCAATAGTGACAGGTAGACCCATAGCAGGAAGTACAATTAGTGCCGCGAATGTTGCGCCGCCACCGACACCAGCGATACCAAAAGAACTTACCGTGATAATAGCAATCAACGAAAGAATGAAGTTGATTTCCATTGGGTTGATTCCAACTGTTGGAGCAACCATTACTGCCAACATTGCAGGGTAGATACCAGCACAGCCATTTTGACCAATAGTTGCCCCGAATGATGCAGACAAGTTAGCAATTGCTGGTGGAACGTTAAGCTTAGTGATTTGTGCTTCTACGTTCAGCGGAATTGTAGCGGCTGAGCTTCGAGACGTGAAAGCGAATGTTAGTACAGGCCAAATTTTCTGGAAGTATTCCTTCGGGCTCACGCCAACAAAAGAAACCAGTATGCCGTGAACAACAAACATTAAGAAAATAGCTACGTAAGAAGCCACAATGAAGCCTAGTAAGCTAAGAATGTCTGAAGCACTTGAAGTCGCAACAACTTTAGCCATTAACGCCGCGATACCGTAAGGCGTTAGTGCCATGATCATCTTAACTAAGCGCATCACGATAGATTGAATGGCTTCAACGAAAGTGCGAATCGGTGTTTCTAGCTCTTCTTTCTCAGCCATCACTTTACGTGCCGCTATACCGGTAAGCACGCCAAAAATAACAACTGCAATAATAGAAGTAGAGCGTGCACCTGTAAGG
>NZ_JAKJSW010000382.1:0-2285 GCF_050337375.1 Vibrio makurazakiensis
TTATAGAAGCGATGCGTGAGGCGGGGCAGCAACAAGACCGCCTAGCCGTTAAATCTTACGCTCATAAGTTAAAAGGTTCAGCGGGCAGTCTAGGGCTTAATTCTTTGTATAGCGTTTGTAAAATTATCGAAAGTAGTAATGATCAACTGGCTGTTTACCTAGACAGAAAAACGGAATTGGAATCGAGCTTAGATCAATCAATACAAGCACTGGCGGAATTTACCGAGCAGGCATAAAAAACCCTCTAACGAGTAGAGGATTTTTAATTTAACTTGAGGCAACAGAGCTAGATAGATTTGAGAGGCATAGCTACTAGTTAAGACCACTCGTCGTCTACAAACATCTGAACATCTAAAGCGTTAGCGTCATCGTCAAACGGGTGTTCAGCGCGACCTCTAAGAAGCTCTAGTTGGTTCTCTAGCATGTTCATGGTGTCGTAATCACCCTCTGAACATGCAATGTAAATTTGTTGCTCAAGAGCTTCGATATTTTCTCTAATTCTCATAGGAGCCTCTCTTAGACAGTATTATCGATTCTCCATGCGATTATAGTCCAACAATCCAAACTCGATAGGCTGATTTTCTTGGTACCACTGATGAACTCGGTCGCTGAAAGGCCAGAACTCATCAGAACTTCGACGAATTGCAAAGCGATCCAATAACTTAATATAGTCATCCTCAGTTTTAAGATTATTTAGAGATTTAACGAGTATTTCTATGTCTTTTTCTTCTAACGATAAATAGGCCGCAGGGTAGCTACCGACCACACCTCGAACGATTGTTAGATCATCGTTTACTAAGTCACGATTGCTTTCTTCATCAAACAAGCTTGAAATATTGCTGTGAGCATTATTATGTAGCAGGGTAAATAGTTGATCTTCACCATTTTCCCCATTGATCATCAACATTACTATCTGCGGTATATGAACGAGACCTTCGCCTTTTATTTGACTTATCGAGTCTAGTAATTCTTCGTTAGCTTGGCTGAAACCGGTGTCGATAATGTCATAGCGGTGCGAAATGACTGGCTCGAGTTTATCGATAATTTGATCGTAAAGTTCTGACTTATAGTCCTCGGTTTTATACACAACACTGGAAGGTTGCTCAAAGGGAGCGATGTTACGCTGTAAGAAGTCACTCAATTGACGGCTCTGATTTTGATACCAGCTAGAGTGAACGTCATGACGAACATCTTTTGGCAACAAGGTTAAGAAGTTACTTTCGCCCTCAAGTCGTAAGAAATCCATAAACATACGAGTGATGAGCTGGTGGCCAAAGTTTCCGTAAACATCAAAGCCTGCAACTAATAGGTAGTGGATGCGCTCAAGCAAAGCGTAATCGAGAATCCAAGCGGTTTTAGGCTTGGTGCCGACTAACCCTTGTACAACTGAAGCGCTGTCGAAATGTCGAAACACTGTGAGTGCTGCGTTTTGGTTAACGCCGTCACCTTGCCAGATAATGTCTGTATTAAGGCCACTACCATCTTTAAACCATTGATTCGTAAATTCGGACTTAGCATCCAAATAGCGAGCCTGCTGTGAAGCATATCTTACCCAGTTGCTCACCGGAATGGTGTTACTTTCTAACTCACTTGGCAATTTAAGATTGTCTTTTTGACTCGCGTAAAATTCGTTAATTTCAGGTAAATCAGCTTTATCTGGGTCGATGAAAAATATCCAAAATCGGTCATTTATAACGTTAAGTGCAAGCTGCCCACGACATACAGGGCCTTTGATATAAGCCATGATGGTGTTTTGTGCGTTATCTAACATAAATTGGAAGCGAGATTTTACAGGGATCGCTTCGAACGCTGTCATAGGGTTTGCAGCAACATCAACGCGATAACTTGGTAGCTCTTCTACCGAATAAGGTGCTTCAATAAACCACTTTTTCCAGTTATCAATCCTTTGCTCGTTGAGTGCAAAAGGCATGTGTGTTTTGTCTACGACAGTACTGTTATTAGCGATTAGGCGGTAGAAAACACGGTCAACTTTAGGGTTATCGTAAGGGCGCCTTGTTGAAATACGGTCGACAGGTTGGCCAGGCGGTGTCGAAGATCGAACTAGCGAGAAAAACGTCTTTTGACCGTCCAATTCTGAAAAATAAAGACTAGATAAGAATAAGTGCTCGTAGATATAACGTGCTGAAAGTTGATTCTTAAGCGCTCCTTTATTTAACAAGCGTTCGTATTCGTTGATAAGTTTAAGCTCTTGAGGGCTCAATGGGAGTGGTTCATTCATTAATGCACCGTTCGCCAGCCAATCCATTAGCGTGTTGTATTCAGAT
>NZ_JAKJSW010000383.1:0-2271 GCF_050337375.1 Vibrio makurazakiensis
TGGTGGTACTGCTGAGAAAGCTGCAGTATTGGCAAAAGAATCGCTGATGGAACACATCGACATTCAAGAGCTTATCGAGAAAGGCCCTGAAAACGCAGAAGAAGAGCTTCGTCTAGATATCTTTAACCGAGTGAACAAGCTAGGTATTGGTGCACAAGGTCTTGGTGGCCTAACTACTGTTGTTGACGTGAAAATCAAAACTGCGCCAACGCACGCAGCATCTAAACCTGTTTGTTTGATCCCGAACTGCGCAGCAACTCGTCACGTACACTTCACACTAGACGGTAGCGGCCCAGCAGAGCTAACGCCACCTAAGCTAGAAGAATGGCCAGATATCACTTGGGAAGCGGGCGCAAATACACGCCGTGTTAACCTTGATGAAGTAACTAAAGAAGATGTTCAAGAGTGGAAAACCGGCGAAACGGTTCTTCTTTCAGGTAAGATCTTAACGGGTCGTGACGCAGCACATAAACGTATACAAGGCATGATTGAAAGTGGCGAAGGCTTACCTGAAGGCGTTGACCTGAAAGATAAGTTTATCTACTACGTTGGCCCTGTAGATGCAGTTGGTGATGAAGCAGTAGGCCCAGCTGGCCCAACGACTTCAACGCGTATGGATAAGTTCACCGACATGATGCTAAACGACATTGGCATTATGGGTATGATCGGTAAAGCTGAACGTGGCCCTGCAACGGTAGCATCAATCAAAGAGCACAAAGCGGTTTACCTAATGGCTGTTGGCGGCGCTGCTTATCTAGTTGCGAAAGCGATTAAGAAAGYTCGCGTTGTTGCATTTGAAGATTTAGGTATGGAAGCTATTTATGAATTTGAAGTTGAAGATATGCCTGTAACAGTAGCGGTAGATTCAACAGGTGCTAATGCACACCAAATTGGTCCTGATACTTGGAAAGTGAAAATCGCTGAAGCTGAGAAGTAATTAAGCGTTGCGTTAAGCAAACTTAGATTGATCAAAGTACTCGTTGTCACAAATGTGCCAATAAATATAATGAAAGGGTGGCAATTGCTACCCTTTTTTCTATTTATCAATGATATAGTGTTTACATAAACAATAATTTAGGAGAGCGCTATGCCTCGTTTCATCCAAATCCTACAAATCATTCTTGCAGTAGTGATTGGTGGATTTATTGGTTACGATCTGATCTTAAATGGCATCAGTATCTTTAATGAAAAATACGTCACTATCACATGTGCTTTATGGCTGATTGCAGAGATATCTCTATTCGTTATCTATAAGCTCATAGAAGACGATTAAGCGAAAAGCTTTTTAATTCTGGCTTCACATCAATTTTTAGCCCCTGATTACCCAGTAGTCAGGGGCTTTTATTTGTAACGTATGAACTTTTATATCGTATTGCTTGTTCATTAAATCTTTTTGTTCATTTAGCATTAAGGTTAGACATTGCATAATTAAGACGGTTAATAAGCAGAGGTTGGTTGAATGAAGAAAATTACTCAGGAAGTGAATGATTTTATCAATAGAGGGATGGACTCTCATTTGAGGATTGCAGTGACTGGCTTATCCCGAGCTGGGAAAACGGCGTTCATTACGTCTATGGTCAATCAGCTATTGCATACTTCCACACACAGTAATTTGCCTTTGCTTTCTGCATCAAGAGATAGCCGAATCATAGGAGCAAAACGCGTACCTCAGTCAAATATGATGGTGCCGCGGTTCTCGTATGATCAGGCAATGGAATCTTTGCAATCCTCCCCACCAGAATGGCCTGTACCTACTCGCGATGTGAGTGAAATACGTTTAGCGATTAAATACAAACCAACTTCTGGGGCTAAAAAACTACTGTCAAAGAACAGCACCCTTAATGTCGATATTATTGATTATCCTGGTGAATGGCTGCTTGATCTGCCTTTGTTAGACATGGACTTTGAAGCCTGGAGCCAAAGTCAATTTGATGCAATGAAAGGTAAGCGCAAAGGGCTTGCTGAACAATGGCTTTTGAAGCTTGAATCTTTTGACCCAAATGCCGAAATCAACGAAAAGTATTTGGCTGACGTTGCTCAAAGCTATACAGACTATCTGCATAGTTGCAAAAACGAAGGGCTACATTGGGTTCAACCTGGTCGTTTTGTGTTACCAGGAGAATTAGAGGGAGCGCCGGTACTGCAGTTCTTTCCGTATAAAATGGAAGGAGATGTTAAAGGGAAATCTTCAAACTACAGTATGCTCAAAAAACGTTATGAAGAGTATCAACAGAAAGTGGTTAAAGCTTTTTATAAGAATCACTTTTCTAC
>NZ_JAKJSW010000384.1:0-2266 GCF_050337375.1 Vibrio makurazakiensis
ACGTTTGTATGTCGGCAGGTTAACTCCTTCAACGCTATTAAAAACGACGTTACCATCTATTTCGATCTTACCGCTACGTGGTTTGCTTAAACCGCTTATCGCATTAATTAGCGAGGTTTTGCCTGCACCAGAGCGCCCAAAAATTGCAGTAATGCCTTTATTGGGAAGTTCTAGATCGATATCAAACTCCGACTCACCAAGCGTCTGAGTGTATTGAATAACGACATTGCTCATTTACTTGTCCCCAAACGTCTCGCCGACTTTCTTGATAACCACTCAGAAAATAACAATGAACTCAAAGCTATGACTATCGAAATGATACACAGTCTCGCAGCTTCTAATTCGGAACCTGGCGTTTCAATAAAGGTATACATTGCTAAGGGAATCGTTTGAGTCTCTCCCGGGATATTTGAAACAAAGCTTATTGTTGCACCAAATTCGCCTAAGCTACGCGCAAACGAAAGCATACTGCCGGTTATCACCCCAGGAAGCATCAAAGGCAAAGTAATAGTAAAAAACACTCGTAGCGGAGAAGCGCCTAATGTTGCTGCAGCTTGCTCTAGTTTATTGTCAACGCTTTCCAAGCTCAACTTAATAGAGCGAACCATTAAAGGTAAAGCGACAACGATACACGCCAATACAGCGCCCTTCCAACTAAAGCTGAATACAAGCCCGAAAGTACTATAAAGCCAATTTCCGACAATCCCTTGCTTACCCATAACAACCAGCAATAGATATCCAATCACAACAGGAGGCAACACCAAAGGTAAATGGATAACGCTTTCCAGCACGCTTTTAAATATGAACTGCTTTTTAGCTAAAATCCAAGCTAGTGCGATACCAATAGGTACGAGCCATAACATGGCATAGCCTGCAACTTTAAGGCTCAGTGTTAATGCTTCAATTTCATAATCTGACAGGTACAACATAGTGGTTATTTAAATCCAAACGTCTTAAATACTGCTTTTGCTTCTGCACTTAAAAGATAACGGTAAAATGAACTAGAAGCTTCCGACACCGACACCTGTGCAACTGGATAATTTATTGACGAGTATAGTTCTTCGTTTAGTGGCGCTACAATTTTTACATCGGAAGACATTTCAGCATCGGTTTTATAGACAATTCCTAATGGAACCTCAGAGCGTTCAACTAGAGCTAGCGCCATTCTTACATTATTACTAGGCGCCAAGTGAATTTTAACTGAACTCCATAGCCCTAGCGACTCTAGTGCCTCTTTCGCATAGATCCCAGCAGGAACTGACTGAGGATTACCAATAGCCAAACGCTCACCGTCTAGTATAGAAGTCCACTGAGGTATTGAATTGATATCGAGTTGCTTGTCTGAGTTAACCGGAGCAATCACAACTAACGAATTGGAAACCAACGGTGTTACATTGTCACTAGCAACAATACTCCGAGCAATAAGATGCTTCATCCACTTTTCATTTGCAGAAATAAAAATATCTGCCGGTGCTCCCCTTTCTATTTGACGAGCAAGTGCCGATGAAGAAGCGTAGATTGGCGTCACTTCTACCGCGTGCTGTGATTCATAATTATCAATGAGAACATTGATCACATTCGTCATGGAAGAAGCCGCATAGATGTACAGCTTTTCACTAGCACTGGCTGAACATGAAACCAGTAGCGATAAAAGTAATAGAGTCTTTGTCTTCATATATTCATCATTGTTTAGAAAGTTCAGGCCACAACAAATTCAAGTCTAAATGTTCTTCAATAGCATCAGCGATACGGTTGATGCCGTCTTCTTTTAATTGTTGATGATCTATTTTGGCCACGCGCTCGGCGCCAGCCCATTCACAGATCAACTCAAAGGCTTGCGGGCTGTCAAAGATACCATGCAGGTACGTGCCAAAGATTTGATTGCAATCACTTAATGCGCCATCTGCAGTATTGGTATCTAACTGTATTGGAGAGCTAGAGGTGGTGTTTGTTTTACCAACATGTATCTCATAGCCCGACACAGGAACAGTTCTATTATTGAGCGTCAAATGACCTCGGCTATTTGTTAACGTTTTCTCGTTCGTTAGCACGGTATTTACATTCAGTAAATCTAACCCCTGACTTTGACCTTGAGTACCTTCAACGCCATCTGGGTCATCAATCAGCTTACCTAGTATTTGATAACCGCCACAAATCCCCATCACCTTGCCACCTAGACGTAAATGGCGCTGTATATCTTGTTCCCAGCCCTGCGAGCGTAAATACTCAAGGTCAGCCCTAACAGACTTACTCCCTGGGATGATTA
>NZ_JAKJSW010000385.1:0-2263 GCF_050337375.1 Vibrio makurazakiensis
CACTAAAATAGTGTAGTCTTAACTAAACCCATTAGATCTTGAACCTTGAGCTTTCATAACTGTTTTCCTCTAGTGCATCACGGACTAACCGCAACTCCCTAGCCACAGATTCTGAATAATGACAGAGTTCTAGGATTCTATCTAAATCCCCTCCGTTACCTTCCAGCCACTCGATTTCTACCAAAGTATTATTGTGGGACTTTAGTAAAACTTCCGCTCTTAGCAGTAATTCGCCATCAGATAGGAATGGGTTACGGTATTGATTTTTTGCAATAAAAGCCATGTGGCCTCCTTAGTTGAGTTAATGAACCTAATTTTTAATAAACATTTGCCTTTTAAGGCAATTGTTTGACTTAAGGTTTCGTTACTCACCAAGACCGCAAAAGCATAGTATTATATAATCTATTCTATTACAAACACTTAGCTCGATTATCTAACCAATTTTTAGTTAAAAAGTAATGACGCAATCAAAACGATGCATATTACGTCACTACTACCAACTATTTTCGTTGTTCCTTGTCAATCATATCAATAAAAGCTTTTAGTTGTTCATCAAGCTTGAGAGTATCATTTGGTTTAAACAAAACACCAGTAGCTTGCGGTAAGACAGGGTACTCCCCAGTAAGTGTATGTCTAGGCGCTACCATTCTTATAGAACTATGTTTGCGATTGTGTGCAAAAAGAACGACTAAAAGTTTAATCGGAGACACCCCTAAAGACATACCTTCTCCAATTTGATGAATGTTGAAAAGGTACTTCTGAGTTAGCTCAACCATGTCGAACTTTTTAATAGTTTCAGAATCTTTATATTTAGCATCCAAAACGATTGTAACTGGCTTATTCCATCTTTTTGACGATATTTTCATTATGAAGTCAGGACAATAATGATGTTTGCCATAACGTTTTGTACTACGGCTATCACTAGTATCTACTAAATCACCCACAGCACTCATGTCACTCATCGGATAAATCTTAGGCTCATAAAACAGTTCAATATCAAGAGTATCGTTTCCATAACAAAGAAGGTTGTTCACTTCGCCATATGGCCGTTCCTTTTCAAAACCTCCAAAAGGGTAATTCTCGCCATGCATCCTATAGGATTGACCTACATGTTGTACATTTAAACACCTCTTCAACGATTCGTGTAACATTAATAATGAAGCGATTTCATATACGATAGACAGATTTTTTAAACCAAGAAGAACCTTATTTCCTTCAAAGCTCGGTGCCGCTGAAGTGTTACATTGTTCTATAAGTCGAAACGTTTTGTGATAGTGTTGATTCTTAGAAACATAGGATGTCAACTTTGGTTGAATTCCAGGAACAATTTTGGACGGAATACATTTATTGAATGCATGCCTTAGTTGTTCTATAGACGACAAAATTTGTTCCAATTGGCGAGTCTTGTGAGACATAGCCAATTTAGTGAACTTCTCCATTGTATGGTCAAACCGTACATACTCACTATCCGAGTAAACCGGCTTAGCATTTACGATTATTTTTGAGTAAGTGTCCCTTAAWTCGACAAGAAATAAACTAATATTATATAGGAAAGTATGGATAACTCTGTTTTCATATACATCGCTGTCTTGAACGATATTTTCTTTAGGGAGTGTATCTAATCGATAGCTACGATTATTATAAAGTAAGTTTGAATCTTCATGGCTCGCAGGTGATACCTTATCTAAATTAGTCAGTACCCAATGGACTGAATCTGGACCTGTCGGTTGCCCACGATCGGAAAGTATCATTTCAGGCTTCCAAGTATGGTTATGCTCCCTAATAAATAGTGGTAAATTATCAGAGAGATAAGCTACAGCCTTTTCAATAATATCTAATCGTGTAAAGTTAAAAGATTCGCTGTTATTATGAGAACCGGCTATTTTACTCCTTGAGAAACATATAGATACAGCATCTTCCATATTCTCAGTTATATAATTCWACATCTCACTGGCGAGTTGTGCATTTTCTACTCTAGCAAGTATGTTGATAGTAACGGACTTCAAAAAAGACTCATCATCCTCAAATGCTAAACCAAGTTCACTCTCGCCAAAAAAGTTATAAAAATATTTAGATGAATGATGCCCTAGGGGCTCACTTGAGATAAATATGCGATTATTTCCAGAGTTATAATGAAATTTCATTTCCACAGGCACATCACCTACAATCACGTATGGTGCACCAAATGCCTTGAACGAATCCTCATCAATAGTAACTTGAAATTGAATGCTATCTGTCTCTTTTATCGAGATGTCATCATGTT
>NZ_JAKJSW010000386.1:0-2258 GCF_050337375.1 Vibrio makurazakiensis
CTATTAAAGGTCAGAAAGTATTCTAAACTGGAGGTAGGACGACATGTTTAATTCGAGGATTCCTTATGTGGCAGGCTATTTCTCAGCAGTTATCAGATACTCTTATGTTCAACTTTACTATCACAGAGCGAGTCAAAGTATCCGGAGGTGACATCAACGATTGCTACATGATCAGTGATGGCAACGAGCGATATTTTGTTAAGGTCAATAATAAAGATTACACCAACAAATTTCAGATTGAAGCTGAAAATCTACGTCTTCTTAGAGAAACGTCTACCGTCGCCGTTCCGGAGGTCGTCCATTTAGGTGCAAGCAAAGACAGCTCTTTTATTATTCTTAACTACTTACCCACTAAACCTTTAGAAAATGATAAATGCAGCTTTGATTTCGGGGTTCAGCTCGCTAATTTGCATTTGTGGGGTGAACAAAAAGAGTTTGGTTGCGATCAAGATAACTACATAGGTAACACTCTCCAATTAAACCCTTGGCATAAAAAGTGGGCTCTCTTCTTTGCAGAACAACGCATTGGTTGGCAGCTGCAATTACTCAAAGAAAAAGGCATCGAGTTCGGAAAAATTGACGAGATGGTTGAGCTTATCCATTCGAAACTTTCAGGGCACAACCCTCGCCCTTCTCTGCTTCATGGGGATTTATGGCATGGTAATGTTTCAAACTCCGTTTTTGGCCCTATTTGTTATGACCCTGCTTGTTATTGGGGCGACCGTGAATGTGATATCGCGATGACGGAACTATTCGAAGGCTTTCAACCTGCGTTTTATGAAGGCTATGAGAGCGTTGCTCCACTAGATGTCGGCTATAATGAACGTAAGAGGATTTACAACTTATATCATCTGCTCAATCACTGTAATCAATTTGGTGGGCAGTATCTGTCTCAGACAGAGGCCTGTATCGATCGAATTCAAGCTTTTTGATATAGCAACACCACTAGACAATTATTCAACAAATGAAGCATGACTTCTTTAAATAGCAACACGCTGAAGTAAGAGGATGAACTCTATGCATAACTACACAGAGAAGAAAGTTACTTGCCCACATTGTGGACATAAGATTGGTATAACTTTAGATGCCTCAAATGGAAGCCAAGACTTTTATGATGACTGCCCTGCATGCTGTAATGCCATTCATTTAGACATGCAAGTAGATGAGCTAAACAACAGTATTAATTTGTATATTGATGCGGATGACGAACAAGTCTTTTAAAATCCAAAACTGAAAAAGAGCACGCGAGGTGCTCTTTTTGCTCTGTTTGTACAACTAGGTTGTTACTTTTGGTTCGCTAACACTCTTTCAACGGTGTCTACAATCGCTTGGGTTTGCGGGTCAAACTCAATGTTAACCTTGTCACCTACTTCACGCTGACCAAACAAAGTTCTGTTCAATGTTTCTGGGATCAAATGAACTGAGAAACGCTGATCTACCACTTCGCCGATAGTCAGTGAACAGCCGTCAATACCAATGAAGCCTTTAGCTAAAACGTACTTCATTACAGCTTCAGGTAATTCAAACCAAATCGTTCGATTATTTTCAGTCGTAATAACTTCTACTATATCAGCAACCAATGTGATGTGGCCTGACATAGTATGCCCACCAATTTCATCACCAAATTTCGCTGCTCTTTCAATATTTACTTGATCGCCAACTTTTAATTCACCAAGGTTTGTCAGTGAAAGTGTTGCCTGCATTAGATCAAAGGATACTCGTTCATTATCAAACTCTGTAACGGTAAGACAACAGCCGTTATGTGCCACAGAAGCACCAATTGCTAGGCCTTCGCTCATGTCACCTGTAAGTTGAAGAGTATGAGTTTGGAAGTTTTCTTTATGTTCTATCGCAACGACAGTCGCTAGTCCTTGCACAATTCCTGTAAACATTGTTCGTTCCTGCAGTTTTTCGTAGCAGTTATTGTGACATTTCTTTATCATCCGTCCTAGGGGAACTCTGAATTTTTCATTCCTAATCTATCCCTTATCTAATTCTACTCTTTACCTTCATTTGATTCGGAGTGCTTTGTGCATCGTTATAAAAAAGAAGCATCAAATTTGATCAAACTCGCGACCCCTGTTCTGATCGCCTCTGTCGCTCAAACAGGCATGAGTTTCGTAGATACGGTTATGGCTGGTGGCGTAAGTGCTATCGATATGGCAGCCGTTTCTATCGCAGCCAGTATCTGGCTACCAAGCATCTTATTTGGTGTCGGCCTACTAATGGCATTAGTACCTGTAGTAGCACAACTAAAT
>NZ_JAKJSW010000387.1:0-2239 GCF_050337375.1 Vibrio makurazakiensis
ACACCCTGGCCGCGACCGCAGCCAGCCTAAATGGTGGACTCATTAATGAGGTGTTTAATGTGCTGAGTGATATTGAATATTCGTTAGGTGATACACAAGGCAACATTGATACGTTAGGTAGTGACCTAACCGACCAGCTTTCCGAACTCTCCACCAAGATTGATGGTATTGCCTCGGGTGGCGTTCCTTCTAATGGCACGGATTTAAGTGGTTTAGAGTCCGCCGTCACCGGCATACAAAACTTACTCGGCTCACCCAATCAATTCGTTCAACCCACACCTGGTGTGTCCGGTGCATTTAAAACCAATTTCCTTTTTGGTGATACTGCGTTTAAGGAATTGGAAGCCAGCATCATCGATTTAAAAGACGAATATCAAGTAGAAGCTGCCCAGGCTCGGGACTTATTGGGTATCAATACTGAGGGATTTCAAAGCGGGGATTTCAGTACTCATAATCTCACGCTGAAGAATTTCAACGGTGACAATGTGGAATACGAAAATAAGGTGTTCAGCGCCCTATTAGACAATGCCGACATCATTAAATCCGTACTGCTGTTCATTGTCGTACTCATCGGCATACGCATGTTAGGGAGTGAATAATGGAAACCATTTACGCATTTTTTGATTGGGTGGCGTTGCAGTTTCAAACGTTCATCGACTTTATCTACGCACTCCCTGATATGGCGAGTAACCTGTTTTCTTATCTTCAACTTTTCATTATCAAGATGAAGATTACGCTCCAAATAGAGTTCCTTAAACTCTCCTATTCCACCGCTAAATTGCTCTTACAAGATATTGGTTTTAACGACCTGTTAGTGGAAGTCTTCAACGCGATGCCATCAGAAGTTCGGTTCTACGCTTACGCTTTTGGTATTCCCCAGGGACTGACCATCCTAGCTAACTTCATGACGACGGCGTTTGTTATGAAGATGAGTCGTTAGCTTATGGCCATTACCATACGAACCGGCGCGAATGGCTCTTATAAGTCGGCTTATACTGCGTACTTCTCCATTTATCAGGCGCTTAAAGCCGGTAAAGTTGTGGTGACCAACATCGAGGGAATGCAGCCTCTTAAGATGATTGAAAAGCGTTTCAATATTCAGTTCCCGACGACGTCTAAGCTACTTCGAGTCTCATCAAGAGACGCAGCTGGCGTTCACCTTTGGACGCACTTTTTCTGTTGGTGTCCCATTGGCGCATTGATTGTGATTGATGAATGCCAGGAYATCTTCTCTAAGAATATYGGCTTYGACATGAAGAAAGTCACCTACCAGCCGGTTGAAGMSTTCATCACTAAAGACCAGGGCAAAGACGGCCTGTTACCTCRRACSTTTYTRGACTTCTTCTACTCYCGGTATATCCCAGCCAACATGGACGAACTTGAGGCATCCGAAACGGATGATAGAGGGATWGCSGAATACGATGAACAAGGRCGCATCATCTATCCTCACACCTTTAACGAAGGCTTCATGCGTCATAGRAAGTACAACTGGGATATTGAATTGCTYTCACCCGACTGGAAGCAAATYGAYACCGGYATYAAGGCGTGTGGTGARCAGAACTTCTTTCATAAAGGGCGTGACCARTTYTTTTGGACAAAGCGTAAACCCTTTATCTGGAAACACGATAAAGCCGTGTCGACACCGGTTATACCCAAGCAAAAAGACGTTAACCTCACGACTCAGAAAATCCCACTTGATGCGTTYCTACTCTACAAATCGACGGGAACCGGYATWGCCAAACAAGCTGGCGCSATGAACACGCTMATACGTAACCCGAAAGTCATTGCGGTGTTCTTCTTGTTCCTCTTCTGTATAGGATTCYTAGTYTATGAATTATCCAGTCCCTCTTCTGATACTGCTTCGGAAGCTTCGCAAACGGCAGCGCAAAAATCTGAGGCTTCCGCTTCTGGTCAAAGCCAGGCAGAAAACCCTAATGGTGATAAAAATGCTGATGGTGTACCTGATGGTTGGAATAGCAGTGAAGCTGGTCTCAATGATGTTGTTGAGAGCATTTATATAGGGAAGATATTGCCTTTCGAGGGAATAACAAAAGCCTTTGTGACTGCGGTGAATGTGCGCATCCGCAATAATCAGATAGACCGCTTCATTAACCTGGAAATTACGACCACTGATGGTATATACAGTATTAATGAAAAGTACCTACAAAACTACAATATCACCTATCGGGTGATTGATAGTTGCTTGTTGGAATTGACCAGGAATGACTATAAGAAGATG
>NZ_JAKJSW010000388.1:0-2237 GCF_050337375.1 Vibrio makurazakiensis
CTCTAGGATTGTTAATTGTTCTTGATTAGTAGAAACTAGCTTGCTTACCGATTCAGCTTTTATTATGGATGTATGCATGACGCGACTGATTTCCTTATTATTTATATTCTTTTTTTCCGCTGGTAGCTTCGCCCAAAACCCAACATTATTGGTGCTCGGTGACAGTTTGAGCGCTGGCTATAATATGGACATAAAGCAAAGTTGGCCGACTCTTCTTCCAAATTCACTTCAGCAGCACGGTAAAAACTATAAAGTCATTAACGGCAGTATTTCAGGTGACACCACAGGCAATGGCCTAGCTCGGCTGCCCCAACTTTTAGAAGAGCACTCGCCTAATGTTGTTTTAATTGAACTAGGGGCTAACGATGGGTTACGCGGATTTCCGCCAAACCTTATTTCAAACAACTTACAGCAAATCATTCAGCAAGTTGAGTCATCAGGCGCAAATGCTGTACTTATGCAAATACGTATACCGCCAAATTACGGTAAGCGCTACAACCAGATGTTCGAAAGTGTATTCACATCAACTGCTGATAGTACGAATACACCTATTATTCCCTTTTTCCTAGAACACATCATTCTGAAAGAAGAATGGATGATGGCCGATGGACTTCACCCGAAGCCAGAAGCACAGCCTTGGATTGCTGATTTCGTTGCTGAAAAATTATATCAGTATCTTTAAGTTTTACGTGTCTAGCTCAATAAAGTTTACATAGTTTTACGTTAACCTAAATGCATATCACCCGTTTTATGTAAGGTTATTTATGCTAATTGAACCAGTAATTAAAGGGGTTGTTGCAAAGAACGCACACCCTGTTGGCTGTCATGAAGCCGTAAAGCAACAAATCCAATACGTAAAAAATGCCCCACAAATCCAACAAGGTCCTAAGCGTGTTCTTATATTAGGAGCTTCGTCTGGTTTTGGATTAGCTGCAAGGATTGCACTCACATTTGGTGGTGCTAAGGCTGATACAATCGGTGTTTCTTTCGAGCGTGAACCCAATGAAAAATCTTATGGTAGCGCTGGTTGGTACAACAACATTTTCTTCAAAAAAGAAGCCGATAAAGAACAAAGACTTGCTATCAATATCGTTGGAGATGCATTTTCCAACGACATTCGTGATCAGGTCATTGAAGCAATAGAAACATACTTCGAAGGTGAAGTTGACCTTGTGATATACAGTTTAGCCGCAGGCATACGCCCTAAAGATGAAACTGGTGAATTTTGGCGTTCAGCGATAAAACCGATTGGCGACTCCGTAACCGGCGCTTCTATTATGCTAGAAGATGACTCATGGCGTGAAACCACAGTGCCACCCGCAACACTTGAAGAAGAGCAAGCCACGCTTAAAGTCATGGGCGGAGAAGATTGGGAAAGCTGGATAGACGCTCTCATTAATTCTGAATCTATTGCAGACGGTTGTAAGACGATCGCATTTTCTTATGTGGGACCAGAAATTACGCACCCTATTTATTTAGACGGCACGCTTGGACGAGCTAAAATCGACCTCCACCAAACCAGTCATTCTTTAAATCTCAAGCTTGCTAACTTCAATGGCAATGCTTACGCCACCGTATGTAAAGCATTAGTAACTAAAGCGAGCGTGTTTATACCTGCTCTTTCACCTTATATGCTTGCTCTGTATAAAATAATGAAACAAAAAGGGACTCACGAGACTTGTGTTGAGCAAATGCAACGCCTCTTTAGTACCAAATTGTACGGACAAAAACTAATACCTTTGGATGGTGAGCGCCTTCTTCGTATGGATGATTGGGAGCTAGATCCAGAGACTCAACATCACGTTTCCGAACTGCTCGAAGTTATGAATAAAGATAACTTTACAACCATTGGAGATTACCAAGGGTTCAAACAAGAGTTCATGCAACTGAATGGATTCGGATTAACGAATGTCGATTATCATCGAGACATCGATATTGATAATTTTATAAAGTTAACCCCTTGAAGAAACAAGAGTCTCAGTTATGAGATCCCCATCAAACTCTATAAGCCTTAGTTAAATTACTAAGGCTTTTTTTTTATCGCTTTCATATACTAAAATTATTAACGGAACAACGTCGTCATTACATCTTGCGTACATATATCACAGGACGTGTTTTCAACTACGCGAAGGAATAAGAGCTAACATGACAAAATTTAATACTATCGACTTAGATATTCCTGAGGACATGGAGGAAGGTTGGCAAAACATTGTCGATCTTCTGGCACAGCTTACAAA
>NZ_JAKJSW010000389.1:0-2215 GCF_050337375.1 Vibrio makurazakiensis
AAATGAGGTTCACTATATTGACTCATTTTTGAATTTGTCTCGCGCGGAGTCTCATGAAGCGCATTCATCAACCTTTACAGACAATTTAACGTTATTGAATCAGCTAGGGCAGCGGATCATTACGTTTGATGATGATCAGCCAAGTATGTTGGCGATCTATGAGCAAGTTAAGCAACTAGTGCCTTGCAGTGCGTTGAGCCTCGCTTTCTATAATAAAGAATCCCACTCACTTAAATATAAATACCTGATTGATAACGGTGAGCTAGTTAAAAGCTTTGAAGTGTCGTGCCAGGAAGTATCACGTATCGGCATTCACTGCGCTAACAATCAGGCAACCGTTGTGTTGGATACGTCAACAGAGCACGAAATCAATAGTTATCTAGACGAGCAATATAAGTCGGCAAATTCGTGTTGGGTTAATGATGAAATTGGAGTGACGGGCACTTCCGTTATTACCACCCCTGTAATTTTTGAAGGGAGTTTGATCGCGGTGTTAAGTATTCAAAAAGATCGATCGCACAGTTACAACGATTACCATCTGCAAGTGGTAAAGCAGATCGCCAATTACTTTGCTATGTCGTTAACACACTTAAAACAGAAGCAAGAACTTGAAGATAGCCGCATCTTTATGGAACAGATCTATAAGACTGACCATTTAACAGGGCTCAAAAATCGCTTCGGTGTAAAACCTTATTTGGAAAAACTCCAGCAAGCTAACGCTGAACATTCCTCAATAACGGCGTTAGTGTTGGATGTTGATTACTTGAAAGCGTTCAATAATCACTATGGAATGGCGTCAGGCGATAATCTATTGGTGACCTTTTCGGACATACTGAATCATGTGAGTGAAGGCAAAGGGGAAGTCTTCAGAGTAGGAGGAGATGAGTTCGTTGTCATCCTACCTTCTCTGGAAAGTGAACAAGCGATAGAGGTGGCTAAAGAAATTAAAGCGCACTTAAAAAATAGTGGGATTAAAAACGCTGGCGCGGAAACTGAACACTTAGTCACTTGTACTATTGGCATCATTGAACTAGATAAACTGACGGATTTAACTAAGTTTGAACAAAATCTTTTTCAGGGCGAACGTGCGCTTATTAGAGCGAAAAAAGAAAAGCGGAATCGACTGTTACGCTATAGTGCTGCGTAAGTGAAAATTTAATGTGTGAAATCCGATTCTTATGGTGATAAGTATGTTCTCGTTGCCAATTTTTTCATTTTGTTGAGAATTTTATTAAATCAAGTGACTGATTTTATTGAAATTTGACGTTTGTATCAATTTTATACAAAAACGCATTATTCAGAGTAATGTATTGTTTAACTGTCTGTATTAGTGATATGTCCCATATAAACTCGATATTATAGTGATAGAGTGTTAGAAATGGTCCTTAACTGCCGTTCTTATCTATCTGATTTATATGATTATTGTCTTAGCGTAAATAAAAAAGTTGGCGAAAATCATAAGCTTGGCATACACTTTCCTTGTACAGACCGATAAGTTGTTGTTCGGTCTAGTGAAATGCTTTGGCGCTACCAAGTTTGGTAGCAATGTTAAACTAGCTTTGAGGAAAGTTTATGGCGCTCACAAAGGCCGATTTGGCTGAGAACCTGTTTGAAAAGCTCGGATACAGCAAACGGGATGCCAAGGAAACGGTTGAAGTGTTTTTTGAAGAAGTTCGTAAAGCACTAGAAAACGGTGAACAGGTAAAACTGTCGGGTTTTGGTAACTTTGACCTTCGTGAAAAAAGTGAAAGACCAGGCCGTAACCCGAAAACCGGTGAAGACATTCCAATTACTGCTCGACGTGTTGTTACGTTCCGACCAGGGCAAAAGCTGAAAGCCCGCGTTGAGAATATAAAAGTAGAGAAGTAAGCCAAGCAATCGACCACGCATAGCGTGGTCTTTTTGTATTAGAAATGGATTTTTATCACCCGCTTAGTAAACACTAAGCGGGTGATTTTCTTTTTATGGGGTAAGGAAGATTAAGCTGCTTTGATGTGAGTTGTTATGTAAGGCTGCCAAGCCTGCTGATACATTTCTAGCGACTGGCGGCGTAAGCTAGTGATCTGCGCAGTTTCAATATCGTTCAAGCTACGGCTTTCAGAAATAGCGTGTCTTTCAATACCTTGAATAATTTCATAAAGCTCATGCTCTGGGCCACTTTTTACATCTGCAATCGCTTTTAAGTGAAGTTGTACTTCGGCCACAATATTTGTCT
>NZ_JAKJSW010000390.1:0-2202 GCF_050337375.1 Vibrio makurazakiensis
ACACTCGACAACCATTGCCATAGCATTCGATTCTTTTTCTCGAATCCGAGTTATTACAAATAAGCTAGATTCATAATCACCATTATTTGCATACGCTTCTGCTAGTTTGATTCGAGTTAAATCATTTTCCTTAACTTTCAACTGACTTTTATAATAAGTTATTAGGTTTGGATAATTATTCGTTTCGATTAACATAGATTCTTTAGATTCGGACAACTTACTATCTAAACTACTGTTAGCGCATCCGAACAAAAATAAAGATAGAGATAGCGTCATTATTCTTTTATACATTTGCCATCACTCTCATTATCCCTGGAGCCGTGATCAGAATAACGATCGGCATCATTATAAACAGGATCAGCGGAATAGACATTTTGGCTGCTAGCTTGCCGATTTTTTCTTCGACTCCCAACATGTTCACTTCTCTAATATCTGAGGCGAGCGTCGTAAGTACATCAAATATTGAAGAGCCATACTTCAAGCTTTGCTTAAGGGTCATAACAAAACTTCTGACCTCCGGAGTTGGGATCCTGTTATAAAATTCATCTAAAGCTATATCCAAACTTACGATCTTAGTACGTTCATTGATTTTATTAAGTTGATAGGATAAATCCTTATCAAACCCTTCCATTTCATGCGACAAATAGCTCATTGCCGACTCCAAAGTCATGCCTGTTTGAATACAAATAGCCATTAAGTCTAAAAGATAAGGCAGTTGGTTCGATATTTTTCGTCTCAACGCCTTTTGCTTTATCGCTAAATAACTGTCAGGACCAGTGACACAAAAAACAAACCAAATAGCCAGAATCGCAATAACTTGGTTAACTATGAGTTCAAATCTAGATAACAATACATAAATAAGAATGCCACCAACAAATGCAACCAAGTATTTTGTTAGCATGTAATACTGTGAGATATTTGAATTATAAATCCCTGCATCATCTAACTTTTTATCAATGTCATCTTTTGACGAAGTCAAAGTAGATGAAAGATTATCGAAGAGCCTATCTAACCCTTCCTCATTTTTGTCTTCAGAGCTACTTTCATCAAATAGTGAAAATCTCTTTAGCATTCTTCGACGACTAAATTCACGGTATGCTCTAAAGGAAAAATAAGACAAACACGCGAACAACAATACAAGAAGAGCAAAAATTAACGTTTGTTTTTGCATTACTTTTCTACACTTTTCATTAGCGACCAAACAATGAGCAAACCAATAAACTCACTCGCAAGAACATAATAAAGAATAGGTTTACCCGCAGGGTCATTCATTACAAAGTCAAAGTTTTGTGGGCTGATGAATTGCATAGAAAACATAAAACCTACCGGTATAGCGGAAACAATTTTTGCAGACATTCTTGCTTCTGAAGTCATTGCCATCTTTTTCTTTTCAATAGCTCGAGAGTCAAACATCAAGCGATTCAATCTATTAATGACTTGTTTTAGCTGCCCACCTCTTTGCATGTTCGCTCTAAGCGTAATTACAAAAAAGTAAAAAGCAGGGTAAGGGAAGCGTTGAATTGATTTTCTAAAAACAGAATCGACAGACTCTCCAACTTGAAGGCGCTCCCCCATTTTCTTAAACTCTTTACCAACCTCTCCTTCCWAGGTTTTACCCACATAGATAATGGCATGAGTAATACTTTCACCCGAGCTAACCGCACTCGCCAACATACTAAGTGCATCTGGGAATGCTTCTTCAAATTGTGTGCGCTCACGACTTTGWAACCATTGATAGCCAACAATTAATCCGATTGGAACTAATACAGAAATAACAACGACCGCATCCATTTTGATAATCTTCTGATTTAAGACGACGCCGATTACAATTAAAAGTCCGCAATAAACGACTAACTTCAGACCTGCATATTTACCTAACTGTCGAAGTACATTATCAAATTTACTTTTACACTTTTGAGCGAACGTTTGGTTAGACAGTGCATTAAGATTGACGGCCTGCTGGGACTCATCAATAGACTCGATATACAAAGTTTTGTTTGCTTCCATTAAATAGTGATGACGTTCTTCTTTTTTCGATGGCCAGAACGCCACCAGCATAGCGACTCCACCCAGTATCAAAGCTAACCAATAAATCACGCTGGCTCTCCAACCCTAAAGGCACTATTCAGCTGTTCTTCTAAACCAAAAAATTTCGCTTTTTCAACTAATACTGATCGCTGCATCATACCCGCAGTTACATAA
>NZ_JAKJSW010000021.1:0-75328 GCF_050337375.1 Vibrio makurazakiensis
GCTCTATACTAAATAGTGCCAATTTATAGAGATGTCATATAGTAAACATCGACCACTCAGGTGTTTCTTTACACTTAAGCAATAATTAATTTAAACAGTCACTTCCCTTTTAATCAGCAACACGTCAAAATTGGCGGTTAATCATGTCTTTTTATATATTTTTTAGGAATCATCATGCTTGAAGCCATAGCATTTCTTATCGTAGGTCTCGTCTTTTTAGTTTGGAGTGCCGACAAGTTGGTTTTTGGCGCTGCAGCACTGGCTCGAAATGTAGGTATCTCACCACTAGTTATTGGTATGACAATTCTTGCAATGGGCTCTTCAGCTCCTGAAATGATGGTTTCTGCAACCGCAGCTTTAGATGGAAAAACAGATACAGCAGTAGGTAACGTATTAGGTTCTAACATTGCGAACATCGCTTTGATCCTAGGTATTACCGCGCTAATTAAACCGCTATCTATTAGCTCAGGTGTAATACGCCGTGAACTACCACTAATGATAGGTGTTACGTTGCTGGCTGGTGCACTTCTTTGGGATAGTCACTTAGGTTTCTACGAAGGCGTTCTTCTTTTTGTTCTTTTCGGTGCTTTTTTATTCACCATGCTACAAATTAGCCGTAAAGAAAAACAAAACGGCGATGCATTCATTGAAGAACAAGAGTCTGAGATCCCTGAAGGGGTCAGCAATGCTAAAGCGGCTATGTGGGTCGTGATTGGCTTAATCGTTTTACCATTAGCTGCCGATTTGCTTGTCGATAACGCTGTTATTATCGCTAAATACTTCGGTATGAGCGATCTAGTGATAGGTCTGACTATCATCGCAATTGGTACAAGTCTTCCTGAACTAGCCGCTTCTCTGGCGGGTGTAATGAAGGGAGAAGATGATATGGCTGTAGGTAATATCATCGGCTCTAACGTATTCAATATTCTTGCTGTGATGGGTATCCCTGGCATTTTAAATCCCTCCATTCTTAGCGAGTTCGCCATGGGTCGAGACTTCTGGGTCATGCTTGGTGTATCACTACTATTAGTCATTATGGCACTAGGTAAATCACGCAGTGTTAATCGTATTGAAGGTGGTTTTTTGGTCGCTTGTTTCTTGGCCTACCAAGTGTACTTACTAATGAACATGGCCGCTTAATCTCACGATTAATGTGAAGTAAAGTGAACGTAAACTCTGGAGTATTAGATGTCTCAACCGTTTGATTACCGCAGCGTGGCAAAACAAGTACTAGCCACGGAAATAGCTGGATTAACACAATTAGACCAGTATTTTAACGACGACTTTGTTCAAGCTTGCGATCTTATCCTTGGTAACAAAGGAAAAGTCGTGGTTATGGGAATGGGTAAGTCAGGTCATATCGGGAAGAAAATTGCTGCAACACTAGCAAGTACTGGGACATCCTCTTTCTTTGTTCACCCAGGCGAAGCTGCGCATGGTGACTTAGGTATGATAGAACCAGGCGACATTGTTTTAGCGATCTCTAACTCTGGAGAATCATCTGAAATTTTAAGCCTGTTCCCCGTACTTAAACGTCTCAATATTAAAATCATCAGCATGACAGGTAAGCCTAATTCAAATATGGCGAGCCTAGCTAACCTTCACTTACAAATCACAGTATTGGAAGAAGCATGTCCTCTGGCACTAGCGCCGACGACCAGCACAACGGCAACCTTAGTCATGGGTGATGCTCTAGCAATGGCGTTGTTACAAGCTCGTGGCTTTACCGCTGAGGATTTCGCCCTTTCCCACCCAGGTGGTGCGTTGGGTCGCAAGTTACTTCTAAAGCTTGAAGACATCATGCACTCGGGTAATGCCTTACCTATTGTTCGACCAGAAGCACTAGTACGTGACGCTCTTTTAGAGATATCTCAAAAAGGCTTAGGTATGACCGCGATTGTCGATGAAAATGGCTCTATGCTTGGTGTATTCACCGATGGCGATTTACGCCGTATCCTCGACAAACGAGTTGATATACACACAACACCTATTGGTGAAGTCATGACTGTAAACCCAACGATTGCAGAAGCAAACATGCTCGCCGTAGACGGGCTGAATCTCATGCAGGATAAAAGCATTAACGGCTTAATGCTTTGTCAAAATGGTCAGTTAGTGGGTGCGCTTAACATGCATGACTTATTAAAAGCGGGAGTAATGTAATGTCTCAATCCGTTAAAACACTTTATGGCGAAGTAGAACAACCAATTCTAGATATAGCGAAAAACATCAAACTTCTCATCTGTGATGTTGATGGTGTGTTCTCAGATGGCCGTATTTACATGGGGAACAATGGTGAAGAATTAAAAACTTTTCACACCCGTGATGGCTATGGTGTTAAATCACTGATGAATGCAGGCATTGAAATTGCGATTATTACAGGCCGTAAGTCTCAGATTGTTGAAAACAGAATGACAGCACTGGGGATTTCTTTGATTTATCAAGGTCAAGATGACAAAGTAAAAGCCTATAACGATATTTGTAAGCAACTCAACATTGCCCCTGAGCATACTGGGTATATTGGCGATGACCTTATCGACTGGCCAGTAATGGAAAAAGTCGGTTTAAAGGTCTGCGTAGCAGATGGACACCCACTTCTGGTTCAACGAGCTAACTATGTTACGACTATCAATGGTGGTTACGGTGCAGTACGTGAGGTTTGCGATCTTATTCTGCAAGCTCGTGATGAACTTGATACTCACAAAGGTCTAAGTATATGAGTTTGTCTCGTATCCTTTATTTGATACTGATTTTTATTTGTTCATGGTCGGTTTACTACCTCTATGACAAAGAAAATGCACGCACAACCCAAGTAGTTCCAAACTTAGAACTACCGATGTTTACTGGTAAGAATTTAGACAACATCACATTTAATTCCGATGGCATTCGCAGCTATAAAGTTATATCGACTCATTTAGAACACTACGCAACGAGTGGTGATACTATTTTTGAAAACCCGATCCTTTCTATCTATAGAGAAGGTGAAGTTGTTGAATGGCAAGTGACATCGAAAAGAGCGGTGATGACCGAAGAACAGGTCCTCACTCTTTATGATGATGTTGTAGCAAAAAACCTATTACCTAACGCTAGCTTTGATACTATGACCACTGATCGTCTTGTCATACATCTAGTAAGCCGTGATTTTAATTCCGATGATCCTGTACATTTAGTGGGCCCTCAATTTGAAAATGAGGGACAAGCAATGATCGGGAACTTCGACGAAAATAATGCGACCCTTTTTAACAATGTTCAAGGTAGATATGAAACTCTTACACCTTAGCCTATTAGCTTTCGCATTTGCTGTGCCAAATGCACTTGCTCTATCTTCAGACTCTGAACAACCTGTTTACATTGATTCAGACAGTCAACAGCTAGACATGAAAAGTAACCAAGTAACCTTCATCGGTGATGTAAAGCTTAAGCAAGGCAGCATCAATATGAATGCCGACAAAGTAATCGTTACCCGTCACCCAGAAACTGGCGAGATCCAAACAATTAAAGGTTACGGCCAGCCTGCAACCTTTTCGCAATTAACTGATGACGGTAAAACCCTCGAAGGTGAAGCTAACGAGCTTGATTATAAAATGGTAACCGACCGACTGATCATGACTGAAAATGCAGTGTTGTCTCAAGATGGCAGCATCATTCGAGGGTCTGTAATTACGTACCAAATTACGTCTCAGAAACTTATTGCGGACAGCAGCTCTGAAAAGCGAGTATCGACTGTCTTACAACCTGCTCAAGTGAACAAATAGATTATGGCAGTATTGAAAGCTCAAAACCTGGCAAAAACCTACAGTAAGCGCAAAGTGGTTACTGACGTAAGCTTGCAGGTAGAATCTGGTCAAATCGTGGGGTTGCTTGGACCGAATGGTGCAGGTAAAACTACGTCGTTCTATATGATTGTAGGCTTAGTTGCTCGTGATGAAGGCACGATTAGTATTGATGATAACGACATCAGCATACTGCCAATGCACAGCCGCTCTCGCTTAGGTATAGGCTACTTACCTCAAGAAGCATCTATATTCYGTAAGTTGTCTGTTGAGGACAACATCATGGCAGTTCTACAAACTCGAGATGAACTAACGAGCGAGCAACGCCAAGATAAGCTAGAAGACTTACTAGAAGAGTTCCACATTCAACATATCCGTGCCAGTAATGGTATGGCGCTGTCTGGTGGCGAACGTCGCCGTGTTGAAATTGCGAGAGCTTTAGCCGCAAACCCTCAGTTTATTTTGCTCGACGAACCCTTTGCTGGTGTTGACCCGATTTCAGTAATCGACATCAAGAAGATCATTGAACATCTACGAGATCGTGGCTTAGGTGTATTGATCACAGACCATAACGTGCGTGAAACATTAGACGTATGTGAAAAAGCCTACATTGTAAGTCAAGGCCACCTAATTGCTGAAGGTACACCTGAAGATGTTCTCAATAACGAGCAAGTAAAACAAGTTTATCTAGGTGAACAATTCCGTCTATGATTAGATAGAGAGCATCGTTAGTTAAGTCTAAAAAAAATAATAAGGTAAGTAATACTGAATGAAACCCTCATTACAACTTAAGCTAGGCCAACAATTAGCAATGACACCTCAATTACAGCAAGCGATTCGCTTGTTGCAGTTGTCGACATTGGATTTACAGCAAGAGATTCAAGAAGCTCTCGAATCAAACCCTCTACTTGATGTCGAAGAAGGCAACGAGGAAGCAGCGTCGGCTGAAGATAAGCAAAGTAATGAAGACAAAGAAGCGCCAGCCGAGACAAGTGCTGAAGCTTCCACTGAAAACGACTTACCCGACAGTTCAGATCTTATCGAAAAATCTGAAATCAGTAATGACCTTGAAATAGACACCACTTGGGAAGATGTTTACAGCGCCAATACAGGAAGCACAGGAATTGCCGTTGATGACGACATGCCTGTCTACCAAGGTGAAACCACCCAAAGCCTCCAAGATTACTTACTGTGGCAACTCGATTTAACACCATTCTCTGAAACAGATAGAACCATTGCATTCGCCATTATTGATGCTATCGATAATCATGGTTACCTAACCGTATCAACAGAAGAAATTTTAGAAAATTTCAATAATGAAGATATCGAGCTTGATGAAATTGAAGCAGTTCGCAAGCGTGTTCAGCAGTTTGACCCACTAGGTGTCGCATCTAACGATCTTCAAGACTGTTTACTACTACAGCTGGCTACTTTCCCTGAAGATACTCCTTGGCTAAGCGAAGCAAAACTGGTTCTTTCGAAACATATCGATCAACTCGGTAACCGTGACTACAAGCTTGTTATCAAAGAAACTAAGCTTAAAGAAGATGAATTGCGTGAAGTTTTGCAGCTCATTCAACAGTTAGACCCTCGCCCAGGCAGTAAAATCACACCAGATGAAACCGAATATGTGGTTCCTGATGTCTCTGTATTCAAAGACAGAGGAAGGTGGCACGTCACCATCAATCCAGATAGCGTGCCAAAGCTCAAAGTGAATCAGCAATATGCTCAACTTGGTAAAGGCAATAGCGCGGATAGCCAATACATCCGCTCCAACCTTCAAGAAGCGAAATGGCTAATCAAAAGCCTAGAGAGCAGAAACGAGACGCTCCTCAAAGTTGCGCGATGCATTGTTGAACATCAGCACGGTTTCTTTGAACATGGTGCAGAGGCAATGAAGCCAATGGTGTTGAATGATGTCGCACTCGACGTCGACATGCATGAATCCACCATATCTCGTGTTACAACCCAGAAATTTATGCATACCCCTCGTGGGATATTTGAATTGAAGTACTTCTTCTCCAGTCACGTCAATACTGACAATGGTGGAGAGTGTTCATCAACAGCAATACGCGCACTAATTAAAAAGCTGGTTGCGGCTGAAAACATCGCAAAACCGCTGAGTGATAGCAAAATTGCTGCCTTACTGGCTGACCAAGGAATTCAGGTTGCTAGACGGACAATAGCAAAATACCGTGAATCTCTGGGCATTGCCCCATCGAGTCAGCGTAAACGCCTGCTATAAGCTTATTCCAGTTATAGATATCAGGTAACTAACTGAAAAGGAAAGTCTATGCAAATCAATATTCAAGGGCACCACGTTGATCTTACCGATTCAATGCAAGACTATGTTCACACTAAATTCGACAAACTTGAGCGCTTTTTTGATCATATCAATAGTGTGCAGGTTGTTCTTAAAGTTGAAAAAATCCATCAAATTGCAGAAGCGACGCTCCATATTAATCATGGGGAAATCCACGCTACTGCCGACGATGAAAATATGTATGCAGCAATAGATTCACTCGTCGACAAACTTGTCCGCCAACTTAACAAGCACAAAGAAAAGCTAAGTAGTCACTAACATGCAATTAAGCGAAGTACTTTCATTGGACTGCACCAAAAGTGCAGTCCAATGCACAAGCAAAAAACGAGCACTAGAAATGATCAGTCAAATTGTGGCTGAAACTACTGGCCAGGATTCCACAGAGCTATTCGAATGTATGCTCAGTCGCGAGAAGATGGGCAGTACTGGTATTGGCAATGGTATTGCTATTCCTCATGCTCGAATGAAATCTAGCGACAAAGCCATCGCGGTCTTACTTCAATGCCAAGACCCGATTGAATTTGATGCTATTGATAACCGTCCTGTCGACCTACTATTTGCTCTGCTCGTTCCAAGTGAACAATGTAAAGAGCACTTAAAAACCCTTTCTTGTATGGCAGAACGCTTGAATGACAAGCAAACTCTAAAATCACTACGTAATGCGCAAAGCGACCAAGAGCTTTACGAGATTATGACTAACGTCCAAACTTGCGAGCAATAGCATGCGATTAATCGTTGTTAGTGGTCAGTCTGGAGCAGGTAAAAGCGTAGCACTTCGTGTACTCGAAGACCTAGGCTATTACTGCGTAGATAACCTTCCAGTCAACCTGCTGGATGCGTTCGTTGACTCGGTGAAAGACAGTAAACAAAACGTTGCTGTTAGTATTGATATACGTAACCTACCGAAAGAGCCTGCCTTAGTTTCTGATGCTTTAGACCGATTAAAAGCATCGAATAACATCAATGTTGATGTCCTGTTCCTCGACGCAAATAAAGAAACATTATTAAAACGCTACAGTGAAACACGACGTATCCACCCTCTTTCTCAAAGCACGGAAAAGCTGTCACTCGACCAAGCTATCGAACTAGAACAGAAGCTCCTTAGTCCTCTATGCGAACAAGCAGATCTAATTCTCGATAGCAGTAATCAAACTCTGTATGAGTTAAGTGAAATGGTACGCTTGAAAGTTGAAGGACGAGAGAAGCAAGACCTTATAATTGTCTTCCAATCCTTTGGCTTTAAATACGGTATCCCTAGCGATACAGACTACGTATTTGATGTACGTTTTTTACCAAACCCGCATTGGGAACCTGATTTACGCCCAATGACTGGGCTTGATGCGCCCATCCATTCTTTCTTGGAGAAACACCAAGAAGTCATAGAGCTAAAACAACAAATTCAAGGATTTGTTGAAAAGTGGTTACCTATGCTTGAGAAGAACAACCGCAGCTACCTCACGGTTTCGATTGGTTGTACTGGTGGTAAACACCGCTCTGTTTATCTAACACAAAAGATTGGTGAGTACTTTTCAGAGCTTGGACATCAAGTTCAAATTCGTCATGCATCACTAGAAAAAAATCTATAGGTCGATTGTGGAACTGACTAAAACAGTATTGATTCAAAATAAACTTGGGTTGCATGCACGAGCTGCAGTCAAACTTGTCGAACTCGCGCAAAGTTACGATTCCACGGTAACGATTGTGAGTGAAGAAGATAAACGCGCTACCGCAGATAGTGTCATGGGCTTACTGATGCTGGAGTCAGCACAAGGTCAACATATTACGATTCAAGCAAATGGTTCTGATGCAGAACAAGCGTTACACGCTGTGTGTCATTTAATTGAAGACAAATTTGATGAAGGCGAATAGCACTTTCCCATTTTCTGTCTTTGGTACTACCACCGAATAAAATCACTTACCTTCCAAAGTTATTATTAAATAAGACCTAGAATTAAGTTACTATTCAACGCATTGTAAAGATTAAGAGGCAGGGGGAAACATGGCAGAGCAACTAGAATTCGACCAAGCTCACCAAACCCTCCAAGAAGTTAGCGAAGCACTAGAAAATGGTCGCTTTGTTCACGTGCGCCGTCAGCTTCAGGACATGGAACCTGAAGATATCGCGCACTTGCTTGAGGCATCTCCACGTAAAAGCCGTGAAGTACTTTGGCAACTCACCGATCCTGAAGATTACGGTGAGATTCTTGATGAATTAAACGAAGACGTTAAAGATGCTCTCGTGTCAAAAATGGCACCAGAGACATTAGCAGAAGCAACGGAAGGTATGGAAACCGATGATGTTGCCTACGTACTTCGAAGCTTACCAGATGACGTATCTCGTGAAGTCCTATCTCAAATGGACTCAGCAGATCGAGCTTTAGTTGAAACCGCACTTTCATACCCTGAAGATTCAGCCGGCGCATTAATGAATACCGACGTCGTCACCATTCGTGGTGATGTCGATATCGACGTAGTTCTGCGCTACATGAGAATGCGTGGTGAACTACCAGAAGCCACTGATGTGTTATATGTCATTGATGAAAACAATCGCTTAATTGGTAACTTGCCAATCACAGCACTTATCACTACTCAACCCGATATCGCTGTCGCTGACGTAATGGAAAGCGCAGAAGAAGCCATAACGGTTGAAACCAGTGCATCAGATATTACAAGCCTATTCGAACGTAGGAACTGGGTTTCAGCTCCGGTCGTCGATGAAAATCAATACCTTCTTGGTCGTATTACCATTGATGATGTTGTCGATGTAATCCGTGAAGATGCTGAACACTCCATGATGAGTATGGCTGGTATGGACGATGACGAAGATACCTTCGCGCCAGTCGTCAAATCAGCAAGACGTCGTAGCGTTTGGTTAGGTGCTAACGTACTAGCAGCGTTAGCAGCAGCTTCAGTTTCAAACATGTTTGAAGCAACCCTAGATCAAATGGCCGCCATCGCAGTCCTAATGACCATTGTACCTTCGATGGGTGGGGTGGCCGGTAACCAAACCGTAGCACTTGTGATCCGTGGTTTAGCGCTTGGTCACATTGGTGACAGTAACAAGCGTGAGTTACTCTTAAAAGAAGCGGCTATCGGCTTCCTAAACGGTATTCTTTGGGCCGTCATTATTGGCGGTATTGTTGTCGCCTGGAAAGGTAACTGGATACTAGGTGGTATTATCTCGGCAGCGATGATGACTAACTTGCTCGTTGCAGGCATAGCCGGGGTAACTATTCCTGTTATGTTGAAGAAAATGAATATCGATCCAGCACTCGCTGGTGGTATGGCTCTGACCACAGTAACGGATGTTATCGGCCTATCGGTTTTCCTTGGCCTTGCAACGATACTGATTTAGACACTAAATCACTAAAAAATAGTAATCTATAAAAAGAAAAAGGGCTTGATAATAATCAAGCCCTTTTCGCATAAATTAGCTCGTTACAAACTACTCACCAGCAACTTTCATTGGCTCAAGCAGGATCGAACCTGTCTGAATTTGAGAGCGAGTTTCAACATCACTACCTACTGCAACAATCTGATTGAACATGTCTTTCAGGTTACCCGCAATCGTCACTTCTGACACTGGGAACTGAATCTCACCGTTCTCAACCCAGAAACCTGCAGCGCCACGAGAGTAATCACCCGTTACGGTGTTTACACCTTGCCCCATGACTTCAGTAACTAAAAAGCCAGTGCCTAAATCTTTCAGCATTTGCTCAAAGTTTTGACCAGTCGATTTTACAAACCAGTTATGAATACCACCAGCATGACCGGTTGGCGCCATATCCATCTTACGAGCGGCATAGCTTGTCAATAAGTAAGTCGCAAGCACGCCATCAGTGATGATTTCACGATCTTGTGTGAACACACCTTCGCTGTCAAAAGGGCTAGAAGCTAATCCACGTAAAATATGCGGACGCTCTGAAATGTTGAACCACTCAGGAAGGATTTGCTTACCTAGATGATCCAATAGGAATGATGACTTACGGTATAAGTTACCGCCACTGATAGCCATAACCAGGTGACCCATTAGCCCAGTGGCTACATCGGCAGCAAACATGATTGGGTATTTACCTGTCGGTAATTTACGCGCGTCTAAGCGGCTCACTGTCTTTTCAGCAGCTTCTTGACCCACTTGCTCAGGCGTCCACAAGTCGTCACGGTGACGTGCTAGCGTATAGCTGTAGTCACGCTCCATTTCACCATTTTTACCTTCACCAATCACACAGCAGCTCGTGCTATGACGGCTTGATGCGTAGCTTGCAAGTAAACCATGGCTATTACCGTAAACCTTCAACCCATAGTGACTGTCATAACTTGCGCCATCACTTTGTTTAATTTTGTCACTATAAGCCAGAGCCTGTCTTTCTGCGGCAATCGCAATTTCAGCGGCTACATCTGGGTTTGGCTCATCTGGGTGAAATAAATCCAAATCAGGAATGTTTTGCACCATCAATTCTTTCGGTGCTGGGCCTGCATATTTATCTTCAGACGTGTACTGAGCGATATCAAGTGCAGCGGCAACAGTTTGTGCTATCGCTTTTTCACTTAGATCAGATGTAGATGCGCTACCTTTCTTTTGACCGCGGTAAACCGTGATACCCAGCGCACCATCACTATTAAATTCAACGTTTTCCACTTCGCACATGCGAGTAGAAACACTCAAACCAGTAGACTTTGTAATTGCTACTTCTGCCGCATCGGCACTTACAGCAGCTAGGTCTAAAGCTTTCGCCACGGCTGCTTCTAGCTCAACACGTTGCTGAGCGACTTGCTGTTTCACATCCATATCTAATCTAATTTTTAATATCAATATTACGTAGGATAACAAGAATTTCGCATTCTCCCCACGATTCTTGCTAAAATAGGCATATATTCGTATGAGATAGTGATATAGGCAGAAAAGATGGCCCGTAAAAATCAGAAAGCCCCTTGGGAACCTGAAGAAGAAATTATTTGGGTAAGTCGTACCGAAATGAAAGAAGACATGGAAGCGCTTCAAGTTTTAGGTGAAGAATTAGTTCAGCTTAAGCCTTCTGTGTTGGAAAAGTTTCCACTATCAGAAGAGATGGCGATAGCAATCAAAGATGCGCAACGTTTCAAGAACGAAGCAAAGCGTCGTCAATTGCAGTACATCGGTAAGCTAATGCGCAGTGTTGATCCAGAGCCGATCCAATTAGCTCTAGATAAGATTCGCAATAAGCACTCACAAGCAACCGCTGAACTACATAAGCTTGAGCAAATGCGTGACCGTATTGTTGCTGAAGGTGATACTGCTATTGCTGAAGTTATGGAAGCTCACCCTGAAGCAGATCGTCAACGTCTTCGTCAACTTGCTCGCCAAGCGAACAAAGAGAAGAAAGCGAACAAGCCAGCAAAAGCATTCCGTGAAATCTTTCAAATTCTGAAAGAACTGAAAGAAGAAGCTTAATACCTCAAACTTTCAGTAGTTTGATGTTTAACAAAAAAGACCTAGCTCATGGCTAGGTCTTTTACTATCTAATTCAAAACAATGAATTGCAGCTAACGAATGAACTCAGTCACTTTATTCCCCAGCACGAACAAATTCGCTCAGTATTGGTTCACTATGTTGATTGGATAAACCTTCAATACCTTCTGCCACCAGCACTTTGCCTTTCGCTACAAACGCAAACTTATTCGCAATACTTCGCGCATCACCAATATGATGAGTCACCATCAATACCGTAATATTTCTCTCACTTGCTAACTGCTTAACCAACGCCAGCATTTCTTCACGTAATAGTGGGTCAAGCGCAGAAAAAGGCTCATCCAGAAGCCAAATATCATGAGGCTGAACGAAACATCTAGCCAATGCCACGCGCTGCCTTTGTCCTCCAGATAACTGCTCAGGTAATCTATCTAAAAATTCGCCGATGCCAACCTGTGCTGCAGCATCGATAACTCGCTGCTCTTGCTCTGAAGACAACTTAAGTCCTGGGTGTAGCCCTAAGCCAATATTTTCACGAACAGATAAATGAGCAAAAAGATTATGTTCTTGAAACAACATCGCAAGCGGCCGTTGATGCGCCTCTAACCCCACGAGAGATTGATTACTGGCAGTAATAGATCCTTGGGTAGGTTCAATAAAACCCGCGACTAACGCTAATAGCGTCGACTTACCCGCACCACTTGGTCCCATCAAAGCGACAATGTCGCCCTGCTCCGCTTCAAAATCGAACGTGAAAATCTCTTGTTGATAGTGATAATGGACGTTGCTTAACGCTAACATGATGAATCCCTTTATTTCGACGAGGCCAATCTTGACGATGAGCGTTTCGATGAAGAACGTTGTGACGAGGAAAATACGCGTTCAATAATACTAAAACTACCGACACTCAAAAGTAATAAGCACACCGAGATAACTGCCGCAGCTTCCATTTGGTAACTACCTAATAGCTGAAAAAGATACAGAGGCAAAGTTCTGAAATCTTGGCTTCCAAACAATGCGATAGCACTCAAATCACCAATAGAGAGCATAAAGCTAATCGAAAAGGCTTGAGCTATCGGCTTACGTAAAGCTCGCCATTCGACTAAACGAAAACGGCTGAACCCCGTCATTCCTAAGCTTGGGCATAAGTATTGATATTGTTGAGCAAGGTGCAGTAACGGCTGAGCCAACGTTTTTATCACATAAGGTAGTGCCATTAGGCTGTTAACCGCGACAACAACGAAGAAAGCTAAACTGAAAACATCAGTGGTACTTCGCAGCAATAAGAATAACCCAGTACTGATAACAAGCCCCGGCGTAACCAAAATAATAGTGCCAACCAGTTCAATTTTGTCAGCTCGAAAGTTCTGATGTTTGAGACGCAATGCTCGAGTGGTTAATAGAATCGAAACACCGGCGCTAACCGCAAGGAAGCTTGCCAAGAATGCCACTTTAAGTGAGGTGCCAAGAGCCAGCCAAAAGGCTTCGCTGGCTAACACATTAAGTGCCTGACTGTTAACCCCGCTCATAAGCACCATAGCTAACGGAGGGAGAACGAGTAATGAGACCCCCATGATCCAAACGCTATCCCAGGTTTTTGACCACAGGTTATCTTTAACTAAGAACTTGTCTTGAGAAAACTGACTAGAAGAAACAGCCAGAGGCTTCGATAACTTTTGAATACTCACCGCTAAAGTGCCACACAGCAACATTTGCCAAATAGCTAATAGCGCCCCTGCTTGTAAGTCAAAATCAAACTTAATCGCTTGATAGATGGCGAGTTCAATTGTCGTAGACTTAGGACCACCACCTAGCGCCATTACTGTCGCAAAGCTGGTAAAGCACAACATAAACACCAACCCACACACATGAGGTAGCTGCTGGCGCAACCTTGGCCATTCAATCCACTTAAATTTGTTCCAGTGACTCATTCCTAAATGTGCACACAACTTATGTTGCTCAGCCGGTACAGTGTCGAGAGCTTGCAACAACAATCGGCTCGCATAAGGAAGATTAAAGAAAACATGCGCTAACAAGATCCCATTCAGTCCATAAATAGAGAATGGCAGTTTCTCGTCTATCAAGGCAAAGCCTTTAGCAAGCCAACCGCTATTGCCATAAATTGCCAGTAAACCAAACACTCCGACCAACACAGGCAGTACCAAAGTCGATGCGAAGAGTTTCAGTAACAAATTACGACCAATGAACTGACGGCGAGAAAGAGCGTGAGCAACGGGTATCGCCAAACCAACACTTAATAAAGTTGATAGAAATGCTTGGTAGAAACTGAACTTAGTGACATGCCAGTAGTAAGGGTCTGACCATACTTGGCTAATATCAAGAGAAGGGGCATTGCTAAGCAATGCCCCAACAGAGGAGATAACAAAAGTGGCAATGACTAACGCAACCGCAATGCCAACTTTAGGAATGTTATTCTGCATATAAACCTAAATGGATTAAAAAATTAATGCACTTTGCCATTCACGGATCCAAGGCTTACGCATTTCAGCCACTTCATCTGAAGAGAAGCTCAACGCTTGCTTAGGTAAAGTGAGGGTCTCGAAACCTTTAGGTAGTTCCACATCCGTCACTGGGTACATCCAGTTGCCCGTTGGCATAGCCGATTGGAACTCATCACTTAAAATGAATGCCATAAATTCATCAGCTAGCTGTTCGTTTTTCGACCCTTTCACTTTTGCCGCTACTTCTACTTGTGTGTAGTGACCTTCAGAGAAATCTGCTGCTGCGTATTTAGTATCACTTTCAGCAATCAAGTGGTAAGCCGGTGAAGTGGTATAAGACAGAACTAAATCAGACTCACCTTCTAAGAACATTGAGTAAGCTTCAGACCAGCCTTTGGTTACTGTCACTGTTTTCTTCGCAAGCTGTTTCCATGCTTCAGTCGTGTCATCACCGTAAACTGATTTCATCCACAACATTAATCCTTGGCCAGGTGTTGAGGTACGAGGGTCTTGATAAATAACTTTCAGATCATCACGCTGTTCCACCAGCTCTTTTAAGCTTTTAGGTGGGTTGGCTAACTTCTCTTTGTTGTAAACAAACGCGAAGTAACCGTAGTCATACGGTACAAATGTGTTATCAGTCCAACCATTTGGCAAGGCAACCGAAGAAGTATCCACACTGTGAGTCGCTAAAAGTCCGGTTTTCTTAGCTTCCGCCATTAGGTTGTTATCTAGCCCCAGCACAACATCAGCTTTGCTATTGCCACCTTCAAGGCGCAAGCGATTTAGGATAGACACACCATCGGCAAGTGCTACAAAGTTAACATCACAGCCACATTTCTCTTCGAATGCTTTTTCAACTGTTGGGCCTGGGCCCCAGTCAGCAGCGAATGAGTCGTAAGTGTATACCGTTAATGAATTATCTGCGGCAAAGGCTGAAAATGAAGTCACTGTAGCTAAAGCTAATGAGGTTAATGCGAATTTCACTGGACGCTCTCCTTGGTCTGAGCGGCACAGGTTTGAGGGAGGTTCACTTAAGAAGAGTTCCTAACTCAATTCCTACGCCAGCATTATCTGGTTCAGGTTTACGGGTCCCAAGTGTGTACTTGATCTCAGCTTTCATTCGTAGATTGAATGATTAGCTCCCCGATGAGTGATTTGAATTGTAATTGGATTTTAGTCAATAAGCTATCGAGATCCTGACTAAGATCTTTGATCGTATCCCCAACGAGGGACTAAACCTTGCTCAACACCTAAGTGATCTAAGATTCTAGCGACCATAAAGTCGACCAAATCCTCAATCGTTTTAGGCTGGTGATAAAAGCCCGGCGCTGCAGGCATAATAGTGACGCCCATAGTTGATAGCTTATGCATGTTTTCGAGGTGTAGAGTAGAAAATGGCGTTTCACGAACGACCAACAAAAGCTGGCCTCGCTCTTTCATTACAACGTCTGCCGCTCGTTCAATTAAATTATCCGACATACCGTGGGCAATTGAAGCCACACTGCCAGCAGAACAAGGACACACCACCATTTGTTTAGGTGCAGCAGACCCAGATGCTACTGGTGAGAACCAATCTTCCTTGCCACATACAATCAAGTTGTCAGGGTTACAGTTCAAATGTGCAACCAATGCTGCTTTTGCTGCATCTGGCCCACTTGGCAATTTTAAATCATGTTCAGTTGCCATTACCACGCGCGCAGCAGAAGAGATCAACAAATACACTTGGTAATCAGCAGCGAGTAAACATTCAAGTAAGCGAAGTCCATAGGGAGCGCCCGATGCGCCAGTAAAGGCTAACGTAATTGCTTTGTTTTTAATGGTCATTATCTTATGTCTTTCACAGCGAGCTTATCGTCATCTGTATAAGCTCGCCGTTTTATTTATGCCTTTGCTTTAGCCCATCAAGAAGCTTTTGATGTATTCCCTCAAAGCCACCATTACTCATTACTAATATTTGGTCCTGAGGCTCGGCTTCAGCAACGATTTTCGCGACAAATGCATCAATATCACTGCCCACATGTGCTGGCTGATGGCACTTGTCTGCGATGTCTTGTACCGACCATTCTATATTAGTGGGCTGATATAAATAGGTCGAATCTGCCTGTTTTAATGAGTCAGCCAATGTTTCTTTATGGACGCCTCGTTTCATTGTGGCAGAGCGAGGCTCTAATACCGCAATAATTTTCTTATCGCCCACTTTATTGCGTAGACCACCTAAAGTAAGTTCAATCGCCGTTGGGTGGTGCGCAAAATCATCATAAACCGTCACCCCCGCGACCTCGCCTTTCAATTCAAGGCGTCGTTTGGTGTTAATAAATTTAGCCAACGATTCACACGCAAGATCTGGTGTTACGCCAACATGACGCGCAGCAGCAATCGCCATTAGGGCATTATTTACGTTGTGGTCACCCACTAGATCCCAGTCAACAATACCAACGGTTTCATTTTGGAAAGAAACTGAAAATTTCGAACCATCTTTAATGATTTTTTCTGTATACCAATCTGACTGTTCACCACTGAATTCCGTTTCGCTCCAACAACCGCGAGCTAAAACATCTTCAATTGCGTTATCCGCTTTAGGCGAGAAAATTCGACCATTACTTGGCACAGTACGAACAAGATGGTGAAACTGGCGCTTAATGGCTTCTAAGTCATCAAAAATGTCCGCGTGATCAAACTCTAGGTTATTCATCACTAACGTTCTTGGGTGGTAATGGACAAACTTAGAACGCTTGTCAAAAAAAGCACTGTCGTATTCATCAGCTTCGACGACAAAAAACATGCTTTCGCCCAGCCTTGCTGAAATACCAAAGTTACCTAAGACCCCACCTACCAGAAAACCCGGAGCGTAGCCACAGTCTTCCAGTATCCACGCGAGCATACTTGATGTTGTCGTTTTGCCATGAGTACCAGACACCGCTAAAACCCAGCGGTCATGCAATAAAAACTCTTGTAGCCATTGAGGGCCCGAGGTGTATTTAAGATTGTTGTCCAATACATATTCGACACATGGATTACCACGACTCATTGCATTGCCGATAACGACGAGGTCTGGCCTTGGCTCTAATTGTTGAGGATCAAAGCCTTGAATGATCTCAATACCTTGTGATTCCAATAATGTGCTCATCGGTGGATAGACATTCGCATCGCTACCCGTCACTTTATGGCCAAGTTGTCGAGCCAATACCGCTGCACCACCCATAAAAGTGCCGCAAATTCCTAAGATGTGAATATGCATAAATCGCTTCCAAAATACTGTCTATAAGAGCTGACGAAGTGAACACTTGTTCAATCAAACTATCTGCATTAATTACCATGAATCACGCCATAAAAGCGAGTCTCAATGTAAAACAAATTCAGTCGACATGTTAAGTGAGATCTTGGTCGCTTACTTCATTACCATTAAAAAGATCTAACCCTTACAATTTAATTAGGTGTTCAGATGAATAAAGCCCACTAAGAGGCGATATCACTGATGCCCAAAATCCCTATTATTCAGAGAAGTTTAAGGAAATAACATGTCTGAGATGCGCACCCTTGGCGAGTTCATTGTTGAAAAACAAAGTGACTTCCCCCACGCAAGCGGTGATCTATCATCCCTTTTGTCGTCGATTCGTCTTGCTGCAAAAATTGTAAACCGAGAAATAAATAAAGCAGGTCTTGCTGACATTACTGGCGCTGTTGGTGTTGATAACGTTCAAGGTGAAGAGCAACAAAAACTCGACCTTTACGCAAATGACAAGTTCAAAGCTGCACTAGAAGCTCGTGACCAAGTTTGTGGTGTTGCGAGTGAAGAAGAAGATGAAGCAGTAGCCTTCAACAAAGAGCTGAATAAGAACGCGAAATACGTTGTTCTTATGGACCCTCTTGATGGCTCATCAAATATCGATGTAAACGTCTCTGTTGGTACTATTTTCTCTATCTATCGCCGTGTATCACCAATTGGTACTCCGCCTACAGAAGAAGATTTCCTACAACCAGGTAACAAGCAAGTTGCGGCTGGCTACGTTATCTACGGTTCTTCTACCATGCTGGTTTACACCACAGGTAAAGGCGTTAATGGTTTCACTTACGACCCTTCACTAGGAACGTTCTGCTTATCTCATGAAAACATGATGATTCCAGAAGACGGTAAAATTTATTCTATCAATGAAGGTAACTACATTCGCTTCCCTACGGGTGTGAAGAAATACATTAAGTACTGCCAAGAAAGTGAGCCTTCAGACAACCGTCCGTACACTTCTCGCTACATTGGTTCTTTGGTTGCTGACTTCCACCGTAACCTTCTAAAAGGCGGTATCTACTTATACCCAAGTACAGAAAGCCACCCAACCGGTAAATTGCGCCTTCTGTACGAATGCAACCCTATTGCGTTCATCATGGAGCAAGCTGGTGGTTTAGCTTCTGACGGGGTACAACGTATCATGGATCTAAAACCAACAGAGCTTCACCAGCGTGTGCCTTTCTTTGTAGGCTCGCCAAAAATGGTGAATAAAGTTGAAGAGTTTCTGGAATTGAATCGAGACTAAGTAACGCACCTAATGTTGTACGTCTAACTTAGAACTTAGAACGAGTAAGCTTGATACTTCTTCAGCTTGCTCGTTTTTTTATGCCTCTCAAATAATCATGGATCAGCTGAGCGCCATTTTTGGTCAATGGTTTTGCCAAAAACTTATTCATACCTGCGTCATAGCAACGCTGTTCCGTTTCCTTGAGAGCACTGGCAGTAAGCGCGAAAATATAACTCTGCCGTGAGGACTGCATCTTTCGTATCTGACGAGTCGTTTCATAGCCATCCATAGAGGGCATCAAACAGTCCATGATGATTACGTCATAAAAGGTTTCTCGGCACTTGTTAAGCGCTTCCATTCCACTTAGTGCTATGTCAATTTCAAGCTTGTCATGTCTCAGCATTTTACTCGCGACTAGGGTATTCAGCTGTATGTCATCAACAATCAGCATCGAGAACTCTCTATCAAAAGACTGGTTCATGAGCGGCTGATCAGTCACAACCTCTAGACCCTGATTGTAATTCGCTACCGTAAACTCAAAGTAGAACCTTGAACCTTGCCCCACCAACGACTCCACCTGTAAACGTCCTCCCATCAATTCGATCAATTGAGATGTAATGCTCAACCCTAATCCTGTGCCACCATACTTACGAGTGGTACTCGAGTCAGCTTGGGAGAACTTATCGAATACGTTCACTATTTGGTGTTGTGATAAACCAATACCTGTATCGATAACTTCCACTTTCAATCTGACATTATTACTGTCGATGACTTGTCCACTAAGCTCTAAGCGAACTTCTCCTTCTTCAGTAAATTTAAAGGCGTTGTCGACAAGGTTTATCAATACCTGTTTCAAGCGAGTACTATCAATCCCGACATTCAGAACATTTTGGGTGTGGTTTTTGAATGAGAAATGGATGTCTTTATCTTGTGTTCTAAATTGAAATAGAGAGACGACCTCTTCACACAATCCAATAATATCAACAGGCCGTAGTTCTAGTTTCAGCTTGCTGGCTTCAATTTTTGATAAATCTAAAATGTCATTAACGAGGGTTAAAAGTTGCTCTCCTGAATGCTTTATCAATGTGAGGTACTGCTGCTGCTCACTATCTAACTTAGTTGCATTTAAAAGCTCACTACACCCTATAATACCGTTCAGAGGGGTTCTTATTTCATGTGTCATCACCGCTAGAAACTCATTTTTTGCCAGCACCGCAGCTTCACTTTTCTTCTTCTCTTCTAAGAGAGTCTGATGTTCACTCGCCAAGCGGTGCATTAATGAATCATAGGCTGACGCGAGCCGACCTAGTTCATCTTTTGGGTCAAAAGACTCCTTGGCAGACCGAGGAACCGGCACTGATAAGGAAACCGCACTCACTAATAATTTAATTGGCTTTAAGACTATTTTAGATATCGATAAATAAAGACCAACCCCCACCAATAGCATCCCAATAAATAGCCCAACAACGAGTATCAACATAAAGTCCGTCACTTTACGTTGTTCAGACTTTGGATCAATCAGCAAAAATAGCGTCAACTTTTGGGGAGGTAAATTAGGATCAAAAAACAGTGAGAATTTGTATTCCGATTGGTAAAAGTCACCAAACTTATGTAGTTCTTTGGTCACTTCTGGAGTGATTGCATGTGCTAATTTGTCTCTAAGTTCTAAGTCAGAGGTGTTTTCAATTAGTGTATTGGTGTACTTATTTCTGTTGGACGCAATAATTTTTGCAGTGCTGTCTTCAAGCAATACCACCAAATTAACATCATGAAAGCTCCCCATGGAATTCGTCACACGAATAAGGTTTGCTTGAGTGACTTCGGTCTCAGACGCGATGACAAAAGATTCAGCTAACTCAATGGAGCGCTCCTTTAACTGCTCTTTTAGTATCGCGTCATAAGTAAAAGCCAGAGTTAAACTGATAATGCAACACAACACAACAAGACTACCTATAAGCGGTACGACCACTTTTCTTGCTATGTTAGCCTTTAAAACACTTTCCTGAAGTTTACTCATAGATCAGGTACTCGAATCTTTTGCTCTATATCTGAACATTCAAAGTTAAGCGGCTGGTTGGAAGACAGGACAAAACATACCTTTTGCGCATTCTCTAATAAGCCATCTCCAGACAAGACGACTCGCTGATCACTCTCTCCAACTAAACTTAAGCCACTTAGCGCATCTTCAAATTCAGCAACGGAAATCCCTTCTCGTTCAGCCATAATTTGATAAGCCTCTTGAGGGTTTGTTCTGGCAAATTCTAAAGCCTTTCCCCATGCTTGATGAAAGCGACTGACCCACTCAGGATCTTGCTCCACTACCGCTGACTTTACGGAAATCACATCGATCACTTGTTCTGGAATTTGACTACTATCGAAAATAATATGGTAGTTGGGGTCTCGTAGGATTAAGGTTGAAAAAGGCGGGTATGACACTGCTGCATCAATGTCTCGGCTTTCAAATAATGACTGAATTTCAAGTTGCTCTGAATTATCGAGTTTCACATCGCTCAAACGTAAATCGACCCTTTCAAGTCCAAGGTGCAACATAAACATCCCTAGAGAACCTAATTCAGCACTAACCACCTTGCCTTTAAGGTCTGAGAGTTGAGCAATGTCAGAGCGCGATACAACGACATCGCCGCCATTAGAATAATCAGGTAGCAAAACAATCGTCAAAGGTTCTTGAGCTTCACCAACAGCATGCACCACTTCAATCATGGTACTCGCCATGCCATCCACTCGCCCTTGAACATAGGTACGTTGAACATCAGCTAAAGACGCTAATTCAACTAACTCTATGTCTAAACCGACTTCTTCAAAAATCCCTTTTCTATCGGCTAGATACAAGAACTCGTAACCCGGCCAAGGGTTTATCGCAATTCTTACCGGTATTGATTCATACCTCCCACATGAACTCAATAGTATACAAAGCGGCATGACCATCCATTTCATTTACTGATATTCCTTTTCAATCAATTGCATTTATAAATATAGACAAATTGCTACATCCTGCTGATAGTTATCTTGAATAGTTAGTAATTACTTCAAAGAACTGAGTAGAGAAAGGAGTCACTGATGAGCTTAAATAACGTCCCCTCCGGGCTATCACTGCCAGATGATCTTTATGTCATCATAGAGATCCCCGCGAATGCAGATCCGATAAAGTATGAAGTCGACAAGGATTCCGGCGCCGTATTCGTAGACCGATTTATGTCTGCCCCAATGTTTTACCCTTGCAACTATGGCTATGTGAACCACACACTGTCACTCGATGGGGATCCTGTGGATGTACTAGTGCCAACACCCTATCCATTACTTCCAGGATCAGTGATCCGTTGTCGCCCTGTAGGGGTGTTAAAAATGACAGATGAGTCGGGAGAGGATGCCAAAGTATTTGCCGTCCCTCATTGCAAGCTTTCCAAAGAATTCGATCACATTAAAGATGTGGGTGATATTCCGGAATTACTGAAAGCTCAGATCACTCAATTTTTTGAACGTTATAAAGAGTTAGAGGTAGGCAAGTGGGTAAAAGTTGATGGTTGGGACAATGCCGACGCAGCACGAGAAGAAATAATCAGTTCTTATGAAAGAGCTAAAAGCAGTAAATGAAGAACCTGAATACATTTTAAAAAGAGACACATACAAAAAGAGCCAGTCATACTGGCTCTTTTTAACAGGGTTAGATAACCGAGATTGTTCGGGCATTAATACTACTAAGTACTAAATACCGCCCGACATCGATTGACGACCAGCGTTGTAATCGTCTCTAAACCAATAATCGATTTTATCGCAGATGCCTAGGTATTGCTTACCCTTCACACCCAAAATATAAGCGTCTTGGGAACAATATTCGGTTCGTCCAATTTCATAACCTTGTTCATAAGCGGCATAAAGGTCAAGGCTCACAGGCTTTCCGTCGTTGGCTTTCGCCATCGAGGCTTCTGATAGTTTTAAGCTGCCATTTAATGCTCTTTCAATACCGTACTCTTGCCAAGTGTCGGTGGTCGAGCTAACGGGTAACTGCGTTTGTGCGCACCCCAAAAACAGTAAGGTTGCTAGTAACCATAAATATCTCATAATTTCCTCCAATTGAAAAAATGACAAGTCCACCTAGTACTAATTCCCACTCACCGACTTCCGAAGCAAGAGCTAAACTCTTTGGCACCAATCACCCGTGATAATCTCATCATCTAACTTGTACGCTTTCTGATACAAATAGATCCATGCTCTACCAAATGGTGTATCAATGGTTTCTCTTCGATACTCAACTGGGACATCTTCCAGCTTATCTAACCGATCTAAAGTTTCCTCATCAATTAAATAGACCTCACCAAGAATACTTTTCTTTCCTTCTATCACCGCAGGGTATGGACCAAGATTAAAAAGAGAATAGCTCGGGTCAGTGGAATACTGCCCCAACAACTCACATTCTTGTAAAAAGTGGTGGTTAGACTCACCTTTGCGTAATGTCCCATAGACAAAAACTAAATGCTGCATCTGTTGTTCTCCTTAATCAAATTCAAACTGATAAAGCAGATCTACAGCGCTATCTACACCAGATACGGCTTCCAGATAGAGATCTTGCATTAAACGGTAACGAACGGTGAATTCCCCCAGAGAAGTAAATATACCGACACCATATTTCACTTGTAGTCCCGGTAGCACGTATCCACTTACCGTTACTTGAGAATCATCACCAGAGCCAGCTGTGTCCAATTGCAGATCTTGCACACCGAACGCCTCCCCAATTTCTCCGACGACTTGGCCACTTTTCGCCAAACTCAAACCGATTAAAGTCGTGGTCATCGAGTTGCCGCCAGACTCCCCATCAATGTCTTGTCCACGCAACAAATACGATAAAGCATTGGCTTGTGGCATCGCGGGTTCTGAATAGATTTCAATCGTCGGTTCTGAAGCAGGGCCTGTTACTCGAATACCAGCCACCACGTCATCTTGGGTATTATCTGGGTTACGAATAGCATTGATTGCCACATAAGGTTGGTCTGCGGGGCCGTTCATTAGAATCTTACCTTCATCAATCAATAAATCTTGACCGAATGAGCGGTAAGTACCGTCCGCGATATTCACTTCGCCGGTAATAAATGGGCCTTTATCCTTTTGCGCGACATTTAAGCGGCCAACCAAACCACCTTCTAAACCAAATGCCGACAATAAAAAGTCATCGCCGATAGAAATATTAATATTCGTTTCAACTTCAAATGGAATCTTTGTTTCACCATCAACAGGCTCAAGTTCCTCATTTAAGATAACTTGATCTTTCGATACTGCAATCGCACTTGGTGGTAACTCTTCAACCACGATACGCCCCCACGGTAAGGCTATATCACCAGAGATTTTAGCCAATTTAGGGGTAACATCGATTGTCATGTCAGGTTGCAGCTTTATTTTTACCATCGGTGGTAAATCAACTTTCAACTCTTCCGCAAAGACACGAACTTTGGAACTCCAATCAGTAAGGTCTTGCCAATCACCCATACCGGTAATTTTTAACTCACCATCTGGGGTTTGAATACCAGCATCTAGATCAGCATTGTAACCTTTAAAGTCGAGTTCAATTTTTCCACTGTTCACATCAATTGGTGTGACATCGCCTTTCACTTTCATTTGGTCGACGGTAAATTGACCAAAGACTTGCGGGTGCATTACAGGACCTTTTACTTCGAGGTCGGCTTGAAGTAATGCTTCAAGTAAACTGTATTCACCAATGACAGGCTGCAAGAAATCCAGATTGAAACTACCCAGTGCAATTTTAGCATCTAGCTCTTTATCTTTTGCCTGCACATCGGGCAATACTAAGCGCCCAGACAAGTCTCCATTGTCGGTAACATCAACCAACCAGTCTGCTTCTAGCTTATTGTTTTGAATATGTGCATTCAAAGACACTCGCTCCCAACCGAGTTTCACTGGCTGCTCTAATTTTTGGGTCACTTGTCCTTTTGGTAACTCAACTTGTACTTTCACTTCAGGAGCAGCGCCCTCTGCCCACTTAGCATAAGCAGTAGCATCCACTGAGCCGATTACTTGCGTAGCTTGAGGAATATATTGCTTAACCTGTTCAAAGTTAAATTGCTTAATCGCTAAGTTGGCTTCACCGGATTTACCAGCAACAAGATCTTCAGTCAGACACACACTTGAATCCGCTTGCAACCAGCAATGAGCTTGAATATCTGCGGACTGTTTATCTACATCGACTTTAATCGCTACTTCATCTTCAAGCTTCCAGGTACCTTGCTCTGAAGTAACACTCACCCGCTCTAATTTGCCATCCCACAACATACTTGGCTTTTGAGTCAGGCTTCCTGAGATAGCTAAACTTGAAGAAACAATGTCAGAAAGCACATCAAGCGTGAGTCGATGCTCTTTTTCTCCCCCCTTAACTTTAAGCTCAACGCTATCAACATTGTGTTCTTGATAACTGGCTTTAGCTACCGATAGGCTGAGATCAGCTTTAGGGTGCGGTAATGGAGTCACTTGCCCTTTTAAAACAACGCTTTTTACTTTTGCTTCATCTTGCCAGTTGATGTTCGCAACATTCAGGTCAAGCTGAACATCAGGCTCTTTCATTGCACCTTGCAGTTGAATATTCCCCACCGCCTGTCCCGATAAATCAGGGACACTTTTTGCTAGGTCAGGGAAGTTTACGGCAAGGTTCATCTTCCAATTTTGGTCGAGTTTTCCTTGAGCGCGCAAAGCGTTTGGTCCATGAGACAATACCAATGAGTCCGTTTCTAGCTTGATATTTCCATCCGCTTTCGAGTCAGAAGCACTTAAGCTTCCTTCAATATTCAGCKGGTAATCACGCAATATTCCGTCAATATCAAACTTAGGTAACTCCACTTGCCAGCCACCAGCTTCAGTAAGCTGACCCGACGTTTCCAATAGACCACTAATACGCCCTTCAGCTTCTGGCCATTGCAGCCCTGGTTGAATGTCTTCAAGTTGGAGTGCAGCTTGCCAATTGATTGGAGCCTTCCAATTCGCCATAACTTGACCATTAAGTTCACCGCCCAAGGTGCCCAATTTAATCGTCTCTAAGTCGATTTGCTCCAGTGTCCCTTTACCTTTCAGATCTATACGCAATGGAGGAATTTCTTTACCAACCACTTTTGTATTGAGTTCAACGATATAACCTTCTAATGACCCACTGGTGTTCAACTTAGCGATATCAACTTGGTAGTCACTTTTGCCAGTTAAAGGCCATTGAGCCACACCATCCCTTAATGAAAGATCAAACGGTAATGTAGGTTCTAACGGTTGAATCGAGCCTTCGAGTTCAGCCTCAACCACACCCGAAAATTCAGAATGAAACTGTAAATCCGCCACACTGCCTTGTGCAGAAAGCACAAGTTTTTGACCTGCTACCTCTGTTTCTTTCACCAAGGCATCGAGTGAAAGAACCAAAGGATAGCCTCCTTTCAGCTCTACCTTAGTTGAAAGCTCAGCATTCGCCTGTGGTACATCAATCTCAAGGGTTTTCACATCAACACTATGCCCTGCGGCCAGTACCTCTAACCCTAAATGATTGACGATGACTGGCGTTTCTTGCTTTAGAGTAAAGTTATTGAGGTCAAAACGTTTCCAGTCGATAGAAAGAGGGATCCAAACTTCAGGCAAAGTGATCGCTTGCTTAGTTTTAGGATCAGAAGCCGTAGATTGTTGAGGTTCTGGCTCTGCTTCAGACGATGCAAGCTCAACATTAAGGTCGTTAAGTAAGGTCGGAGCGATCTTTAGGCGATCCCCGTTCATTTTCATCGCTGTTGAAAATAGCGACCAATCAATTTTATTCCCTAAGATATCGAGCTGAATATCAGACAAAGTGATCTTACGGATCGCAACGGGTAATGGGGTCGAAATTGAAGTCGCAGCTGGAGCCGTTTCTTCACTCGCTTGAGGGTCTGAGGGTGGTAACTCAGTAAAACTAAGATCTAGTCCATGGACGGCTAATTCATCAATGCAAATTTTAGGATCGACTAGGCAATGAGGATTAACCGCAACAGTCAGTTTCTCAACCTGAGTATCAATATGTAGATTAGAATCCACAAATTGCACTCCGTTTAGGCTGAATCGAGGAAAGATCGCGCCTTGAGTACTTTCTACTTTTAACTGAGGCAGTGCTTTTTCAGCCCCCCACAACACCATATTCAAACCAGTATTGGTAAATAACGTAATGCCCAGTAAAACCACAATAAGCAATAACAATGAGGTAAGGCTTATCGATAACCACTTAGTCCACTTAAAAACCACCTTAATCATAACTCAGGCCCTAAAGTGAAATGTATTTGGAATTCATCACCAGGATTAGCATCTAGCCCCCATGCAAAGTCTAGCTTGATAGGCCCTACAGGGGAGCCCCATCGAACCCCAACACCGGTACCTTTTTTCCACACTGGAGTTTCATTAAATGCGTCACCCACATCAACAAAAGCAGCAGCCCACCAATTACCAACCACGCGATATTGGTATTCAAAGCTACTAGTCGCTATATATTTCGCACCAGTTAAAGCACCACTAGCATCCACTGGGGAGATAGACTCATAGCCGTAACCACGTAAATTATTGTCACCACCAGCGAAGAAACGCAGTGAAGGAGACAAAGATTCAAATTCATCCGCAAAGTTTGCCCCAAACTCTAAACGCGTTAAGCCTCGGTGGTTTTCACCAATACTACGAATCCAGGAAGTACGACCTATCATACGAACCACTTTTGTCTCGGATAACAATGAGTCGTCGCCCGCTTCAACCATGATACTTTGCTTATCACCCCATGACGGCATTGCTCCGCCTCGAGTTCGGCTACGGGAAAAAGAAATACCGGGTAAAACAAACTGGCCGACATCGTCTTGCAAGCCTTGTTCGTAGTTCTCAATCAAATACCTAACAAATATTGTTCGATGCCAACCATTATCTAAACGCCAATGCCTTTCTACTGCTAAATTTGACTCCAAACTTTTCGTATCACGGTTATCGACGTTCTTCATTCCGTACTGAACTTGATAGTAATCGTTGAGCACATCTTCTAAAGGGATTTTGTAACTTGCGGTAATCGTTTGTTCCGGTTTAGAAATAGAAAGTGAGCTATTAAAGCTGTGCCCACTGGTATTAACCCAGGGCTTTTTCCATTTGAGCGTTCCCTTTACCCCGACATCAGTAGAGAAACCAATACCTGTTTCCAGTTGGTTTTTTGCTTGCGGAGCCAATGATACTTTCATCGGGATTTCACGCCCTTGACCTAAATGTTCTAAATCAGGTTCAACAAAAACAGAAGAGAACCAATCCGTATTCGATAGGTTTTGGTTATATTCACCCACTTTAGAAACTGAATAAGGCTCATTATTCTCGTAGGGCCTTAATGACTCCACTTTTTGCTCTTCGATTTGGCTACCGCTGATATTGGTTTTACCAAAGTGATAACGCATTCCGCTTTGGTAATGCAGTCGGACATAAGCTCGATTAAGTTCAGGAACAACTTCTAAACGGTTAACCTCGTACTCACCATCAAAATATCCTTTACTCAAGGCTAAATTACGTAAAGACGACTTCAAGGAGTCGTATTGGCTATGGTTAAGTACCATGCCTTCTTTCAGTTGGGATTTAGCAATCAAAGCCAAAAAATCTGGGTCGTTTTTCGCTTCGCCTGTTAATTGAATATCTGACTGATAAATCAAAACAGGCTCACCTTTATCCACAACTACACGTAATTCAGAGTCATCTTCAGCAGGATAAAATTGGATGGTCGGGTGGTAGTAACCCAAAGCGTTTACCGCTTCAGTAATAAGCTTTTCGAGGCGAGATTGAAATCGAAGTGATACTGCATATTCATCTTCAGGAATACCAAGCAGATAAGCATCTACATTGTCTTGCAATGCCCCATCTAAACCTTCCAGTTCAAGAGATACATCAGCAAAAGCGAGGGTAGATGAAAGTAATGAGCCTATCAGGACTGGCAAAGTTTTTCTTATCATGCTTAATTAAGTGAACAAGTTATCAATACGTTAAGAGTAAAGAAATCATACCGCTAATAAGGTACTAAGTCTGCAAGAAATAAGACGCTGATACGGTCTCTTTATTTAACTTAGTGAGTTTACTCGAACAACGCCCAAACTCAGATTTCTTACGAATGGAGCCAGAATGCTAAACAAACAACAGATGGTTACCGCAGCGACAGCGATACCAAATAGAACCAACGTAATCCAAGTCACCGAAAAACACTTCGTCAATCACTCGGACTTAACTGCAAAACTTAAAGAATCAGAGCAAGAGATCCTCTTCGGAATGGGTTGCTTCTGGGGAGCTGAGCGATTGTTTTGGCAATTAGATGGCGTGATTTCGACTTCTGTCGGTTACTCAGGCGGTTTTACAGTTAACCCTACTTATGAAGACGTATGTACCGGACAAACCGGACACACCGAAGTCGTACGCGTGGTGTTTAACCCTGAGGTACTCTCACTTTCAAAATTGTTAGAAGTCTTTTGGGAACGTCATGACCCTACGCAGGGAATGAGGCAAGGCAACGATCTTGGTACTCAATATCGCTCGGCAATCTATACCTACAATGAAGAGCAGCATAATGAGGTCTTAAGCTCGAAGAAAACATACCAGCAAGCCATTACTCAATCGTTAGCTCAAACGCTCACAACAGAGGTTCTACCCGCTGGCCGTTATTACTTTGCAGAAATGTACCACCAACAATATCTAGCTAAGAATCCCAACGGATACTGTGGCATTGGCGGTACAGGTGTTTGCTTCCCACCCGGTTCTTAAAAAGAAGAACCTTGCAGAAGCAAACTCACCTCAAATTCAAATAAATTAAATAGGAAGTGCGGCGATAGTGCCGTTTACTTCTTTAAAGATAGAGAGCTTTTTTTTATTTGAAACTTCAGGAAGCAATACTTTACCTTGATCGAATTGGAATTGACCAATTCCTTCAATGGTAAATTGACCTTTGAAAAGGATTTTAACAAGACGCGCCACTTGACGTGGGCGATAGGTAGAAAATTCACGTAGCATATACAAACCTCAACATCCATTTGGGGTACAACAGTATTTAGCACTAACTTGAGTAGTTATTGCGTTATTTATCAGCCAAATCCTTTGGCTTTGCTAACACAATATAGCTCTGTATTAGCGGTTTCAGGGCATTATACTTCTACAAAACAGTTCTGCAACATCTAATTTACGTCATACTATAAAAATCTCACCTCCGCCTTTTTCTCAATTCATATTATACTTCCTGAGCAAACCAACAAATGGAACTTAACATAATGAATAAAAAGAACCTTATTGCTCTCCTACTCGCTTCAACACCACTACTATCGAACGCTCACAACCTTACTGTAGGCCAAGCCGTTCCTGCGGCTGCTATTGATAGCTATGGTGAAATTGTTATAGAAAATCAAGAGACGGCTTACCAAGCATGGGAAACCTCTCAGCTCCTTGGCAAAGTACGCGTTATTCAAGCCATTGCCGGCCGAAGCAGCTCTAAAGAGATGAATGCACCATTAATGGCTGCAATTACCGCATCTAAGTTTGACGAAGCCAACTACCAAACAACGACAGTTATTAATCAAGATGACTCTATTTGGGGCACAGGCTCTTTCGTTAAATCTTCAGCAGAAAGCAGTAAGCAAGAATTTCCTTGGTCTTCTATGGTCGTAGATGAAGAAGGTAAAGTTGCTGCAACTTGGGAACTACAAGAAGAAAGTTCAGCCATTATTGTGCAAGACAAGCAAGGTAAAGTCCTATTTGTGAAAGAAGGCGCACTTTCTGAATCTGAAGTAAATCAGGTAATTAAACTCATTGCTGCTAATCTTTAATAACTAAATCTTTCTTTTTGAAGATCTCACATTAGGATATTGTTATATTATAACAATATCCTTTTTTATCTGTCGTTAAACGAGAATTATATTGCGCTACTCTTCCGTAAAGTTCATCTCAACAACAGCATTAGTATTTATACTGATGTTGAACTTTGCTGTGGTTTCGCACTCTCTGGATCAAGACCCAAACCATCATATTCAGCACCACTGTGAGCTATTTTCCATCGCTCAAAGTGGTTTGGGTTACCAAGCTCTGGTTCTGCCTATCGTAAAGCAGGTTATGAGCCATCAGGCGACGCTCTCTGTCCGTCACACTGAACGACTCTATTTTGCATTTTTGGCGCGCTCTCCTCCTAAGTTAATAAGCTAAAACTTTTACACACTTATTAATTATTTAGGAAAATACCAATGAAACACTCTTCAATCGCAAMATTAATCAGCCTAGCACTTACAGCTCCAGCAATTGCTGCAGACTCTTACCGTTCTCACGACGCACACGTTCATGGTCATGTAGAAGTGAATATTGCACAAGACGGGAAAGAATTATTGCTTGAAGTCACAGCTCCAGGTTCTGATGTTGTAGGTTTTGAACACGCACCCAAGAATGCTCAGGAAGAAGAAGCTGTAAAAAATGCAACAGCATTATTAAATCAGCCTCAAGCGATGTTTCAATTTCCCGAAGCGGCTCAATGTAAGTTGATCTTCAAATCGGTAACGAACTCTCTATCAAAAGAAGATAGCCATGCGGGTCACGATCATCATGACGAACACAAACATGACCATGATGAACATGATCACCATGACGAGCACAAACATGACCATGATAAACACGAGCATCATGACGAGCACAAACATGATCATGATGGACACGAACATCATGACGAACATGAAAGCTCAGGCCATGGAGAGTTTACCGTTGAATATCACTACCAATGTGATTCAATTGAAGACTTAAATAGCATTAATACTCAATGGTTTACTAAGTTTAGTAATACAAAAGCAATCACACTAAATCTATTAACTGACAAGGTTCAGACTCAACAAGAATTAACAGCAACTAAACCTAGCTTCCGTTTCTAAATAAACCACTACGGTGGGGTAAGTACCTACTTACCCCATCTATAAGTATTGAACATTAGTTTGCAGGATCTGCCATGCCTCGTGAATACGAACAACAAGAGCTCGTCGTTGAACTGAACGATATTTGCTTTAAATGGAAACCAGAACTCTCCCCTACGTTAGACATTCCTTCACTGACGGTTTTATCTCAAGAACACTTGTTTATTAAAGGGCCAAGCGGTTGTGGGAAATCCACACTATTAAGCCTTCTTACGGGGATCAACCAAGCTCAGCAAGGGCAAGTACGGATACTTGGACAAGACCTAACTCAATTATCTCCGAGTCAAAGAGATCAATTTAGAGCAGAAAATATTGGTTATATTTTCCAACAATTCAACCTGTTACCTTACTTGTCTGTTTTAGATAATGTTATTTTACCATGCCAGTTTTCCAAGCAACGTAAACAAAGAGTCACTGCAGACTTAAAACAAACAGCAACCGACTTACTCAAAAGGCTCCACCTACCTGAAACGCTAATGCACAAGTCAGTCACAGAGCTAAGTATTGGTCAGCAGCAACGTGTGGCGGCGGCCCGTGCTTTAATTGGTCAACCTAAATTGATTATTGCCGATGAACCTACCTCAGCATTGGATCACGACAATCGAGAACTCTTCATTGAGTTACTCATGGAACAAGCTAGTGAAGCCGGTTCTACTCTAATTTTCGTCAGCCACGATCCAACCCTAGAAAAGTTATTCAAACGTAGCGTTGATCTCAAAGCGCTGAACCAAGCTGAGGTTATTGTATGAAAGTAATTACTCACTTAGCATTTAAAAGCGTACTCAACCGCAAGACAACAGCTATTCTGACCATTCTAACTGTGGCGGTCTCTGTCATGCTACTCCTTGGCGTAGAGAGGGTTAGAACCCAAGCTAAGAGTAGCTTTGCTAATACGATTTCAGGTACAGACCTCATTGTAGGTGGACGTTCTGGGCAGGTAAACTTGCTACTCTACTCAGTATTTAGAATAGGTAACGCAACCAACAATATTGATTGGAAAAGTTATCAAGAGTTCAGCCAACACAAATCAGTAAAATGGGCAGTTCCGATTTCCTTAGGTGACTCGCACAAAGGTTTTCGAGTTATGGGAACCAATCAGAGCTACTTTGAACACTACCGCTATGGAAGTAAGCAATTACTAACCTTCCAACAAGGAAAGCCATTCAATAGCACCTTTGAAGCCGTAATTGGTTCTGAAGTTGCGAAAAAGCTGGATTATAAGCTAGGGGATGAAATCATTCTTGCGCACGGTATCAGTGACGTTGCGTTCAGTCGCCACGATAACTTGCCCTTTAAAATTGTCGGAATCATTGCACCAACGGCCACTCCCGTAGATAAAACCGTACACGTTTCATTAGGGGCTATTGAAGCCATCCATGTCGGCTGGGAGTCCGGGGCTAATTTAGGCCACACTCCAGACATAGAACAACTCAAACAGCATCAATTTGAGCCCAAACAAATTACAGCCATGCTACTGGGGTTAAATTCGAAGATTCAAACGTTCGCTCTACAACGAGAGATCAACACCTATCGCCAAGAGCCTCTTAGTGCAATTATGCCCGGCATCGCTTTACATGAACTTTGGGGAATGATGGCTGTCGCAGAGCAAGCACTATTGGTGGTTTCAGGTTTTGTTGTTGTAGCTGGGCTTTTAGGCATGCTCAGCAGCTTATTAACGAGCTTACAAGAACGTCGCCGTGAAATGGCAATCTTACGAGCGATGGGCGCAAGACCAAGACATGTATTCAGCCTTTTGATCAGTGAAGCCAGTGCCCTCACCTGTTTAGGTATCATACTAGGCGTCAGTCTGCTGTTTTTAATCATAGGAATAGCAGCCCCGATTATTCAACAAACCTACGGTATTAATATATCTGTTTCTGCATTAACCGCTTACGAATGGAAGTTACTTGCACTTGTACAGGTAGCAGGAATTCTGGTTGGATTTATTCCAGCCTTACGTGCTTACCGCCAATCACTGGCTGACGGCATGACGATTAGAGTTTAACTCGGAGTAACAATGAAAAAAGTAATTCTATTAATGATTGGCTTATTGATGATGCCAGTCTATGCAGCAGATACAAACGATGAAGAAATATTGACCTTAGATTGGATCGATTTAATTCCAGAAAGTGAGCGGGCGCAGCTCGATCCTTTTGGCATGCCAACGGTTGATCACTCAACTCAAGCAAAACAATCAACGCTAGGGGCAATTCGCACTGAACTCAATGGCAGCCAGGTCAAAATCCCAGGGTTTGTTATCCCACTCGAAGGCGATGCAGATAAAGTTACTGAGTTTCTGTTAGTGCCTTATTTTGGCGCGTGTATTCACGTACCACCACCGCCACCAAACCAAATCATCTATGTGAAATTTCCACAAGGTGCACCAGTTCAAGAATTATGGGATGTGGTTTATGTTGTCGGAACTCTCAAAACAGAAAGTATGAGCCACGAATTGGCAGAGACAGGATATTTGATCGAAGGAACAAGTATTGAAGAATACGATGACATGTAAATACAATTAACAGTTTGATAACCAGCTAACTTATCTACTCTAGGTTATATATTTAGATAGATAGGTTAGCACAGCCACATACATTACCAACAATACTGCGATAGAGAGCTGCTTTTTCAGCTTATCATCACCAATCTGCATCATTAACCCCTCCTATGGAATTAATACAAATTTAACATTTTTTTATCATTATCTAAAGTCAAATTTATTTGAATCGGTTTGATAAGGGTTTATCTAGCAACTAGCCTCATAAAGAGTTACATTTTAACCAGTTAAGCTCTTATTTTCCCTAATGGTAAATTTATGTCAGATAGCAAGCAGCCCGTTGTTATTGATCATGAAAGTGGCAGCCAACAATCCACTCATCATGAAAAGAAAGCCTACATTAAAGACAGCGCCAGTCGTGTTCTCAGTATTGCTCAGTCTTTTGGTTTAGACGCTTTGTTTAAAGAGCCGAATAGCTCTTCCGAACAACCAGAAAAAACACTACTCGAACGAGCCTTGCTTCGTGAAAAAAAACACAAAGAGCAGTGCCAAAAGAACTTAGAGCAAATCATGAAGTTAGCCCATGTTTCATGTAAAGACGAAACTGCGGGCGATCCAGATCAAGATTGGCTCTATCGCTTTTTCGATATGGCACAACATATCCACAATACCTCAATGCAAAGGTTATGGGCTCAAGTCCTGAAGCGAGAAGTCACCAACCCTGGCTCAACTTCGATGAAAGCACTACAAGTGCTTCAAGATATGACGCCCAAAGAAGCGCAAAACTTACAACGAGCAGCCTCTTTAGCCTGTAGTTTTGGTAGTGATAACAGCAGAAAATTATTGCTCGGATTCAAAGCTCATGGCGGCATATTTAGTTTTGGCAAAAGAGACACCACCAACACCATAAACCTTGGTAGTTTTAAGCTTCCCTATTCGACCTTACTGCATTTAATTGAGCTTGGTTTATTACTAAGTACGGAATTGGAATCAGGAGAGATTGAGTTCGACCCTGCTCTACATCTCTCTTACCAGGGTAAGAACATGAGTTTGCAGCCGATGTCTAAAGGCGTAAAGCTTATCTATTACCGCTTTAGTCCAACAGGAAATGAGCTTTGCCACTTGCTCGGTAACAAACCTAATATGCAGTATCACGACCAGTTGATAGCACTATTAAGCCAAAAGTTTACGGTGCAAACCGAGGTAAAAAGCAGTGTGCACCATACCGTCTAATCGTTTGGCAATATATTCCTAGCTCTCAGCTCAGCAATACATTGATCGACTAATTCATCCAGTGACTTATCGCCTGCAGGCAGATCAATTTCTGGATGAGTTGGCGCTTCATACGCAGAACTAATACCAGTGAAATTCGCAATTTCCCCCGCGCGGGCTTTCTTATATAGTCCCTTAGGGTCTCGTTGTTCGCAAATTTCGAGTGGCGTATTAACGAATACCTCTAAGAACTCCTCTTCTGGCAATAAATCACGCACCAACTTTCGTTCCGCTTGATGTGGTGAGATAAACGCCGACAAGACGATTAGTCCAGCATCTGCCATCAATTTTGCCAACTCACCAATACGACGAATATTTTCACGGCGATCTTGCTCAGAAAACCCTAAATCACTGCATAGCCCATGACGTACATTATCGCCATCGAGCAAATATGTATGGTAACCCAGCTCTGCCAAACGGCTTTCTAGTGCTCCTGCTACCGTCGACTTTCCTGAACCAGAAAGCCCCGTAAACCAAAGCACAGCAGGCTTTTGCCTTTTTAAATTGGCACGAAATGCCTTATCAACTGAGTGCTGGTGCCAGACGACATTTTCGTCTTTAGTTAAGGTAGATGTTGTCATAAATAATCCTTGAAATGAGCTTTCATCACACGACTAGAAAGGGAAAAAATAAGGGATCAAACTCAGTACCAGTACTGAATATACGATAGAAATCGGAATACCAATTCTCAAATAATCCGTCAGTTGATAATTGCCTACGCTATAAACAAGTAGGTTGGTCTGATAACCGTACGGGGAAATAAAACTCGCACTTGCACCAAACAATACCGCCATAATAAAAGGCATAGGATCTACGCCATAACCTATCGCCATACTATAGCCAATAGGGAATGCGAGTGCCGCTGCTGCGTTATTCGTTACCAACTCAGTAAGAATCAACGTCATCAAATAAGTTGCGACTAGGGCACCAAAGACTCCCCAACCATTAAACGCCTCCATGAACATTTCTCCCATACGGATAGAAAGCCCTGAGGAAATCATCAGCTGAGCTATAGACAATGCTGAACCAACAATTACAACGATATCAACAGGGAAACGACGGCGAAGCTCTGACAGTTGGACAATACCAAACGCCACCAGCAATAAAATAAAAACAGCGAGTCCTTTAATAATTGGCACTAAATCAGCCAACGCTAAACCAATCACAGAAGCAAAGCCGAGCAGTACATAGGTAGATTTATCTGCGTCTAATTTGGCACTTGAGTCTAAGTCGTTCATTAACACAAATTCTTTATTGTGCTCTTGTCTTTGTTGCTCAAACTGCTTACCCGGAACTAAAACTAATGTATCCCCAGCAGTGAGTACAATGTTCCCTAGCCCACCTTCTAATCTTTCATGACCACGTCGGATTGCGACAACCACTGCATCAAATTTATCTCTAAATTGACTGGTCTTTAAGGTTTTATTACAGAAGCTGGCCGACGAGCTCACTACGACTTCTACAAAGTTTTGTCCGTTTAAATGATGCTGACCAAACAGGGTAAGCCCTTGTATTTCTTGAAGTGTCGCAACACTTTCAATATCGCCACAAAATAGCAGACGATCTTTAGCGTGTAATATGAAGTCTGGATCAATAGAAGCAGTCGTTTTTCCATCGCGTATGACTTCAGCGAGGAACAATTTTCTCAGCGCACGTAAATTATTCTCGCTGACACTGCGACCGACTAGCGGAGAGCCCGGCTCTACTCGAGCTTCTAAAAAGTAAGGAAGATCATCTTGTGAATGCTCATCGTACGCTGGCAGTAAGTAACTCAGTGGAATTAGGATCAACACTCCGCCTACCAGCACTGCCAAACCGATCGTCGTTGGCGCAAAAAAGCTTAAACTTGGTAGCCCAGCATCTTCCACAAAGCTATTAATGATCAAGTTAGTGGATGTGCCGATCAAAGTCAGAGTTCCACCTAAGATTGCCGCATAAGAAAGGGGGATCAATAAACGAGATGGCGCATGTTGTTGGTTACGTTTGATCGCTCCGATCAAAGAAACAACAACCGCGGTATTATTTGTAAATGAAGAAAGTAACGCTGTGGAAATACCCAACTTCGCAACCACAGTGCCAAGCCGACCTTCCGAGATATTTCGGCTTACCCAACTGATTAAGCGAGTTTTCTCCAACGCACTTGAAGCTAAAATAAGTAAAATTAACGTTAGTAATGAAGAGTTAGTAAAGTTCGTCGCTAAACTAGTTACATCAATCATGCCGCCAATGAATGCTAAGAAAGCAGCACCGGCAAAAATAAAGCTTGGTTTAATACGAGTTACAAGCAGGCAGGTTATGATGCCAAGCAAAATCGCTAATACAAATCCTTGTTCCCACATAACTCATCCTTACTAGGTGGAAGCAGGTGCTTCCACCTATATATGTCAATTGTTCAGTAACGCGTTACTTCAGTAATTGACTAAGATCTTTCGCATCCCAATGTGGGAAGTGCTTACGAACAAGTGCATTCAACTCAACTTCAAACGCTGAGAAATCACCAGTTTGCTGCTCTACGGAATCTAAACTTTGACGAATCAAACCAGCACCGACAGTCACGTTCGTTAGGCGGTCGATAATGATAAAGCCACCTGTGTCTGCGCTGTCTAGGTACTTATCCAATGCCACTGATTCATTCAAAGACCATTCACATAAACCAATACCATTTAATGGCAGCTCAGAAGCTTCGAAAGTCGACAGGTTGTTAATGTCGTACTGGTGACGGACTGTTTCAACTTTACCAACAGTCTTCTTACCAGCGATCTTAATGTCGTATTCACGGCCAGACTGAAGCGGCTGTTCCGTCATCCATACAACATCAGCGAGAAGATTGTTAGTCGACTCCACTTGCGCATTTTCCAAAACAATTAAGTCGCCACGGCTGATATCAATTTCATCTTCAAGAGTCAGAGTTACCGCAAGCCCAGCCTGTGCCGACTCTAAGTCACCATCAAAAGTAACAATGCGTGCCACTTTTGACTTTTTACCCGATGGTAGTGCTTTAATTTCATCACCAACGTTGACTCGACCTGAAGCAATCGTGCCAGCAAAGCCTCGGAAATCTAGGTTTGGACGATTCACATATTGCACAGGGAAACGAAACTCACCTGAAGATCGACTCTGATCAATATCGACATTTTCTAGAACATCTAACAAAGACGGGCCTTCAAACCACGCAAGTTCTTTGCTTTCTGAAGCGACATTGATACCTTCCAGTGCTGAAACTGGGATGATCTGAATATTCGTTTCACCTTCAAGATTTTCAGCAAACTCAAGATACTGATCACGAATCTCTTCGAATCGCTCTTGTGAGTAATCCACAAGATCCATTTTGTTTACTGCAACCACGAAGTGCTTTAAGCCCAACAGGTTCGAAATGAACGAGTGACGGCGGGTTTGATCAAGCACACCTTTACGAGCATCAATCAAGATCACTGCGAGATCACACGTCGATGCACCAGTCGCCATGTTACGTGTGTATTGCTCATGCCCCGGAGTATCCGAGATAATGAACTTACGTTTTTGCGTTGAGAAGTATCGGTACGCAACATCGATGGTAATGCCCTGCTCTCGCTCGGCTTGTAGACCATCTACTAATAAAGCTAAGTCTGGCTTTTCACCTGTAGTACCAACGCGTTGGCTATCAGAGTGAACCGCTGCTAACTGAWCTTCATAAATTTGTTTTGTATCGTGGAGCAAGCGTCCAATTAGAGTACTTTTTCCATCATCAACAGAGCCACATGTCAAAAATCTAAGCATTGATTTATGTTGGTGTTGGCTTAGGTAGCCTTCAATTCCTAGCTCGGCTAGTTCGGCTTCTACTGCACTATTCATTCTTCTTTCCTTAGATTCTTAGAAATAACCTTGGCGCTTTTTCAGCTCCATTGAACCAGACTGATCATGGTCAATCGCACGACCTTGACGCTCACTAGAGGTCGCTACCAGCATTTCTTCAATAATGCCTGTTAGCGTATTCGCCTCAGATTCAACCGCTCCGGTTAGTGGATAGCAGCCTAAAGTACGAAAACGAACACTTTTCTCTTCGATTTTTTCACCTTCTTGTAGCTTCATACGGTCATCATCAACCATGATCAGCATGCCATCACGCTCAACAACAGGGCGCTTTTCAGAAAGGTAAAGTGGGACAATCTCAATATTTTCTAGGTAGATGTATTGCCAGATATCTAGCTCGGTCCAATTCGATAGAGGGAACACACGAATGCTCTCGCCTTTATTCACTTGGCCGTTATACGTTTTCCATAACTCAGGACGCTGGTTTTTAGGATCCCATGTATGATTTTTGTCACGGAATGAATAGACACGTTCTTTTGCACGAGACTTTTCTTCATCACGGCGAGCACCACCAAACGCAGCATCAAAGCCATATTTGTTTAACGCCTGCTTCAACCCTTGAGTTTTCATAATATCGGTATGCTTAGAAGAGCCATGTTCAAATGGGCTACACCCCATAGCAAGACCTTCTGGATTCTTATGAATTAACAGATCAAACCCGTACTTCTCAGCCGTACGATCGCGAAACTCAATCATTTCACGGAATTTCCAATCAGTATCGACGTGTAATAGTGGGAAAGGGATTTTACCTGGGTAAAAAGCTTTACGAGCTAGGTGAAGCATTACAGATGAATCTTTACCGATGGAATACATCATCACCGGGTTATCAAATTCTGCGGCTACTTCGCGGATAATATGAATACTTTCCGCCTCTAGCTGTTTTAAGTGGGTTAAACGTTCTTGGTCCATTTCTGTGCTTCCTTTAAGGCTCGTGCAAACGAGCATTTCTTCACTCGATAATGAAACTACCGAATTAGGTATCTGGCTCACTGATGAATCTGGTGAGTTGGCATATAGAAGCACTTGCGTGATAGATGAAGCCGTTGATTAACCGATCAAGCTAGTCAGCGTGCCTCTATACGTCCTTGATATTGGCATTATGACTAGCTTCTTATATTACCGGAAATTCTAAAATTTCATTTTTTATTCGAAAAGCTGATAAGAGAAAATGTAATGCGACATTTCAATCACATAGAGAGAGGCTATATTTGAAGCTAACTTGCTCACATAACGAGCATTTCTGGGATGCATCTAGCAGAACGCTATCAAGTATTCGTTCGATGTCACACTTTACCTTCCACTGTAATCATTGTTTCATTGAATTTTGTTACATTACGCGGTGAATTTTACCCACTCAATTTGGAGCTAAAAATGAAAGTTGCAATAAAACCTTTATCACTAGCAGTACTTGCTGGCTTAGGCTTATTTACACTTTCAGGTTGCACAACAACGCCTGATACTGATGAAGTGATTAAACTACGTGTCGTAGAAACTACTGACATCCATACCAACCTAATGGATTACGACTACTACAAAGACAAGCCTTCTCAAAAAATCGGCTTAGCACGTACTGCAACTCTTGTTAAAGAAGCTCGAAATGAAGTAACCAACAGCGTTTTAGTTGATAACGGTGACTTACTGCAAGGTAGCCCAATGGGTGACTACATGGCAGACAAAGGCATTAAAGCTGGCGAAGTTCACCCAGCTTACAAAGCAATGAACCAGCTAGATTACGACGCAGGTAACATCGGTAACCACGAATTTAACTACGGTCTTGAGTTCTTAGCTGAGTCTATCAACGATGCTGATTTCCCATACATCAGTGCAAACGTATTTGACGCTGAGACAGGCGAACATTACTTCAAGCCATACATCATTAAGACTCACACATTCAAAGATACTGGCGGTGTAGAGCATGAAATTAAAGTGGGTTACATCGGCTTCGTTCCACCACAAATCATGGTGTGGGATAAGAAAAACCTAGAAGGTAAAGTTTTCGCGAAAGACATTAAAGAATCAGCTGAAGAGCTTATTCCTCAAATGAAAGCGGAAGGTGCTGACGTAATCGTAGCTATTCCTCACTCAGGTGTTTCAACTGACCCATATAAGCAAGGTGAAGAGAACTCGACTTACTACCTTTCTGAAGTTGAAGGCATCGATGCCATCGCATTTGGTCACTCTCATCAAGTATTCCCAGGTAAAGGGTTTGAAAACGTTCAAGGCATCGACAACGAAAATGGTACTATCAATGGCGTAGCCGCTGTAATGCCAGGTCGTTGGGGCAGCCACGTGGGTGTGATGGATCTAACGCTTGAACAGCAAGATGGCAAATGGGTTGTAGCACAAGGTAAATCAGAAGCTCGCCCTATCTTTGATAAAAAGACAAAAACTTCTCTAGCTGAAGCAGATGCTGGTATTGTTCAAGCTCTTGAAAATGACCATAAAGGTACTCGTGAATTCGTTAACCAACCAATTGGTAAAGCAGACGATGTGATGTACAGCTTCTTGGCTCTAGTGCAAGACGACCCAACAGTACAGATCGTTAACCTAGCGCAAAAAGATTACGTGGAGCGTTTCATTCAAGGTGACCCAGACCTAGACGGTACACCTGTACTTTCTGCTGCTGCACCATTTAAAGCAGGCGGTCGTAAGAATGATCCAGCAAACTTCACTGAAGTTGAATCTGGCCAACTGACATTCCGTAACGCTGCTGACCTTTACCTATACCCGAATACGCTAGTGGCACTAAAAGTAACAGGCCACGAAGTGAAAGAATGGCTAGAGTGCTCTGCAGGCCAATTCCAACAAATCGATGTAAACAGCACTGCGCCTCAACAGCTAATTGACTGGGATGGCTTCCGTACTTATAACTTCGACGTGATGGACGGTGTTAACTACCAAATCGACGTAACTCAACCAGCAAAATACGATGGTAACTGTAAAGTTATTAACGAAGGTTCTGAGCGTATTGTTGGCCTAACTTACCAAGGTAAGCCAATCGATATGAAGCAAGACTTCATCATCGCAACAAACAACTACCGTGCATACAGTAATAAATTCCCAGGTACTGGTAGCGAGTTTATCGCTTTTGATTCTCCAGATGAAAACCGTACTGTTGTAGCAAACTACATCACACGTGTAAGTGCTGAAGAAGGTCAAGTTAACCCTGCAGCAGACAACAACTGGACGTTTGCTCCAATTAAATCTGATAAGCCTTTAGACGTTCGTTTCGAGACATCTCCAAGCGAGAAAGCTGCGAAGTTTATTGCAGATAAAGGTCAATACCCAATGAAACGCGTAGCAACTGACGATGTTGGTTTTGGCGTTTACCAAATTGATTTAGCTAAATAGATAAATCTCAATAAGCTAACTTAAGGCCGAGCTAAACGCTCGGCCTTTTTGTATCTACTTTTTGAGTTTAGGCTCAAGCCGTGGAACAACACATCCGCAGCCAAACTCCCCGTAAAAATATTCACTAATACCAGAAGAACCTGCACAGCATCATCCACGTGCTTCTCAGTCACTACCTCTCCAAACTGTTGATTTAATACTATCAACATTTCTTCTTTTGATAGCAAGATATCCAATGACGCCATTGTCCCTAACAACACAAGGCAAACGCTCGATAAAATAAAATGCCAACGATGTTTCGCTAAACATACCGCCCATAAAATTCCGCCAATGAGCGTGCTGTAAGCAAAAAAGGCAAAAATAGGAACAACTAAATACACATCAAAAGATGATGAAATCATTAGAAAAATAGTAAACATTCCCACCGTCAATAAAATAACCTGAACAAATTGTAAGTTTTTCATCCTTTCCCCTGTCTCTTTAACTAATACTAAATATTGATAAGAAGTTCATAAACTGATATCAATACATCATACTGTAAATTTCCTGGTGGAATTATGGATGCTATTGAGACTATTCAAAATTTTCTAAATTCTGGTCAACAATCCACTGTTTGGCTGATGGTAGGAATCATTGCTTTGTCTTACCTATTAGAAGATGTCGCTATTGTGGCAGCTGCAGGGTTAGCGCTAGAGGGGCTACTTTCACCAAGTTTAGCGCTAGTGGCTATATTTATTGGTATCGCGACTGGCGATCTTGGTCTTTATTATCTTGGACGGTCAGGACGCTACTTTCGCGGTATTCGTTATAAAGCACTCACCAACCGTAATTTCAGGTCGCTACGTACTAAGCTTAGAAAGAATGCATTTATCAGTTTATTTGTAATTCGTTTTATTCCTGGTTTACGAACGGTGGGTTTCACACTCAGTGGCTTTTTTACTATCCCACTTCCGATTTTCTTAAGCGCAGTCATCGGAGCGACAGCGTTATGGACAGGGCTAGTCTTTTCCACCATTTATTACCTGGGTAATGCGGCTTGGTTACAAGCATCACAATATCAATGGGTCATCATTCCATGTGCAATTTTATTGTTATACGGGGCGAATAAACTCATCAACAAATCCTACTCAAGAGAGCAAGTATGAGCGAGAAAATGGATATTCAATGTATCGCACCTCATAAAATTAACGCCGGCATGCCAACGTTAGAAATAGACAGCACTCGTAGCGTCTCGCCATATGAATTTTTACCTAGCTGGTTTTTTTATACGCCAGTCATCATTCAAAGTTTGGCTCAGGGGCTTAAATATAGGAATTGGAAACTCCCATTGATCGCTAACCCAAGCATTAAACTCAGTGGCATGGTGGGTGAATCAAAACACGACATTCTCAGCCTAGCAGGTAAAGAATCGCTAAAGTGGATATCGCCCTTTATCACGGTAACCAAAGTCGATTCAGACACCGATCTTCAAGTCGATCAAGCAAAGACTTCAATGAAGCAAGCCGATCTTTCTTTCCCTGTAGTAGCTAAACCCGACTTAGGGTGTCGAGGAGCAGGCGTCAAACTGATCAAATCACAAGATCAACTTCATGATTATTTTGAATCATTTCCTATCGGTGCTCGTTTCTTGATCCAAGAAAAAGCCCCTTATCAAGCTGAAGCTGGGGTGTTTTACGTTCGTTACCCTGGACAAAAGAAAGGCGAGATCATTTCGATCACTCTGAAATACGCCCCTTCAGTGACAGGTGACGGAATTAGTACCTTAAAAGATCTGATTGACCAATGCCCTAGGGCTGGGCAACTCAGTCATTTATATCTTCCTCGTCATCTAGACAAATTAGATTGGGTGCTCGAAAAAGATCAAGAATTCCAATTAGCTTTTGCAGGCAGCCACAGTCGAGGCTCTATTTTCCGAAATGGAAATCAATATGTCTCTGATGCTCTCACAGAGCGTTTTGATCAGATCTTTGATGATTTCGACGGGTTTCACTATGGTCGCTTAGACATCAAATTCAAGGATATTCAAAGCTTAATGGCTGGTGAAGATTTCACCATATTAGAGATTAATGGTGCGAGCAGCGAAGCGGCGCACATCTGGGATCGTCAGACTCCTCTTAGGGAGATCTTCACTACTCTACTTAGTCAATACCGCATTCTTTTTGACATAGGCGCAAAGCAGCAGCAAAGAGGTCATAAAACGCCACCACTTAAAGAACTCTTCCAAGCTTGGCGTGAAGAGAAGAACCTAACAGAACAGTATCCAACAACGGATTAGTTCAATAGAACAAGGAAACACTATGAGTTTAGCCAGCAATATTTCGTCTCAAACCTCAATTCCTTGTGTGGTTCAAGGAGCTATCGACATTCTCAATCAAGGAGAGCAATTTTTATCGGGCATTAGCGATCAAGACTACAACTACAAAGCCATGCCTCATGTCGACAGCAGTATAGGTGAGCACTTTCGCCATACGCTTGACCTATTTCATGCGCTGATTCTGCAAGAAAGTAATCAGATAAATTACAACGCTCGCCGCCGTGGTCATAGCGTTGAAACCGATAAATCTGTTGCGATCAAAGAGCTACATTACATTGCGACTTGGCTAAAACAACTGGAACCCAATATGCTTGATGAGCTAATCACAATCGAGACAGAGGTTTCACTCAACAGTCAGGTATCTCAATCCATGACATCTAGCGTAGGCAGAGAAATTACTTTCGCCGCATTACATGCAAACCACCACTACGCCATGATGAAAGTCATCGCAACTTTTCTAGAAACACCGGTGACCAGTACCTTTGGTTATGCTCCAACAACCACTAGTTATTTGAGAGGTCAGTAATCATGTGTTCAGTAACCTGGCTCCTTGAAGAAAATGGCTATCAAGTGTTTTTTAATCGTGATGAGCAAAAAAACCGACCTCTAGCTACGCCACCACAAAGCCAAAATATTAATAACACTCAAGTATTAATGCCGATTGATCCAGTAGGAAATGGTAGTTGGATAAGCTTAAATGAACATGGGCTATCTTTGTGTCTGCTGAATAACTACCAAGGTAAACTGCCATCTGGTGCTTGCCTTAGCCGTGGGTTGTTACTCCAACATTTAGCACCAAGCCAAAGCCGCACTGAAGTTACCGAACTCTTTAATCAACTAAAACTCAGCTGTTTTGCTCCCTTCACTTTATTGGTCTTTGGCCCTGACCTCTCACTTAATAAACCCGAAGTATGGGCATTTTCGTGGAACGGTGTCAGTTCCAAGATTGCAGTTACAGACTCCCCACTCTTTTCATCTGGTGTTGCGCTCGAAGAAGTTCAGAACTACAGAAAAGAAGTGTATACGTCGATCACCTCTGAAGGAAAAAATCAGCAAAGCTTACTTAACTTCCACTCCCATCATCATGCTGAGAAGGGCTATTTATCTACCTGTATGCATAGAGATGATGCCCAAACGGTAAGTTTCACCCACTTGGCTGTTTCATCTGATCTTTTTTCTATGAGTTATTTAGCGGGTTCACCTTGCGATGGGCTCAACCGACAACAACTCGAAAAGCACTGTTATACCTTCGATAAACAAGAGTCTTTAATCGCTTAACATCCACAGACAAGGAACTATCTATGAAAAAGTTATTAGCATTGGTTTTACTCTCTATGAGCCAGTTCGCTTTTGCCGCTGACGAAATCTACACCGGTATTTTTAGCAGCAAAGCCCTCGATGGATACGACACCGTTGCTTATTTCACGGAAAACAAACCAGTAGAAGGCAGCAAGAAATTCACAACATCTTATAAAGGTGCTGACTGGTACTTCTCATCAAAAAAGAATTTAAACGCTTTCATTAATAATCCTGAAAAATATGCACCGCAATATGGTGGGTATTGCGCTTGGGCTGTATCGGAGAAAAATGATTTCGCTCCTGGAGACCCTGAGCAATGGGCAATTGTCGATGACAAACTTTATTTGAACTACGACGAAGAAATCAAACAACGTTGGGATGGCAACAGACAGCAACACATTACCCAAGCAAACAAGAACTGGCCAAATCTAATTAAATAAGGGAACTATTTATGACATTTCAACCAACTAAACATATCCCATCTGCATTTATTGCATTTGTTTTTGTTCAATCGTTATTCTTCAAATTTTCAGGCTCTTACGAAACGGATCATATTTTTGGGACATTAGCTGAGTGGTCAGGATTAACATGGTTCGGCATATTTGGCGGCTATATGATTGGCTTTGCTGAACTCTTCGCTGCCATTCTATTGTTCACTCGCCTTCACGGGATTGGAGCTGTCATGAGTACTGGCATTATGACCGGCGCTATTTTCTTTCATCTATTCACTCCACTGGGTATCGAAATGCCTGAATTCAACGAGATGGGTGAGATTATAGGTAACGACGGAGGCTTACTGTTTGGCATGGCGTGTGTTGTTTGGTTATGTGGCGCGTTTCTAAGTATTAAAGACCTAAAAAGCCAAGATGGTTTCTTATATCAACTTGTAAATAAGGCAGCCTAATTATGATTACTAGTCCTTTTCGTTTTTCTCGTTACACGCCTTTTGGTTTAGGTGAGTCTCTTGTCGAGTGGGCAACGGGACTATCTAAACTCGATAATTTATACAAACAAAGACCTGAGAAATTATCGAGCTTTGAATTCATGAATCACACTCTAGAAGCTCTCAACATTAGTTATGAGGTTGAATCAGGGTCGGTACAAAACATTCCAAATGAAGGCCCTGTCGTTATTGTTGCTAACCATCCACTCGGCGCGATTGAAGGTGTCATCCTTGCTGATCTTGTTGGCTCTGTGCGTAAAGATGTCAAAGTCCTCGCGAATCAAATTCTAAAACGCCTGCCAGAGCTTGATGACTTGTTCATTGGTATCGATGTGTTTAACGGTAAAGACTCACAGAGAACCAATACCAAAGCAGTACGTGACGCACATAGGCACCTTGCTGACGGTGGACTACTCATTGTCTTCCCTGCTGGTGAAGTTTCTGCATATCATCGTGGAGAAAAAAAACTTACCGACATTGAGTGGAGCCAATCTGTTGCTAAGTTTGTGAAGCGAAATCAAGCTACAACGGTTCCGATTTACATTAGCGGCAAAAACAGTGACCTCTTCTATCAAGCGGGGCGTATCCACCCTTTATTAAGAACCGCTCTGCTTGGCCGAGAGCTTCTTAACAAGCAACAAACTAGCATCGCAATATCGATTGGGGCGAGTATTCCCTTCTCTGAAGTGAAGAGTTTTGAAAAAGATGTCGATATCGTCAACTACCTAAGACTCAACACCTATTTGATGAGTAAATCAGACGAAGAAGTCCTTGGCACGTCAAACTCCCTCTCCTTTGATACAGCGATCATCTCACCAATTAACCCAGATGAACTTGCCGAGGAGATAAGTGTGCTCCCTAAAGAGCAACTACTTCTGGAGCAAGGGGACTTCTCTGTTTACTGTTCACCAAGCCAATCCATACCTAAGCTGATGCAAGAAATAGGAAGAGTTAGAGAAGAAAGCTTTAGGGAAGTGGGAGAAGGCAGTGGTTTAGCGTGCGATGTAGACGAATATGACCTCTACTACAATCAATTATTTGTGTGGCATAACCAAAAGAAAGAGCTTGTTGGAGCCTACCGTATGGGGTTAGTTGATGAATTAATTAAGGAACATGGATTGGCAGGCCTCTATTCAAGAAGTCTATTCAACTACGACGAACAGTTCATAGAAAAACTCGACAACAGCATTGAGTTAGGTCGTTCTGTTGTAAGTAAAAACTACCAACGAAGCCTCAATGCCCTGCTTCTTCTTTGGAAAGGCATCGCTACTTTTGTATCTCGCAACCCTAAATACACTCATCTGTTTGGCCCTGTCAGTATCAGTAATGATTATAGTCATACTGCAAGGCAGTTAATGGCTGCCACACTTTCGATTCATCATTACGACCAAGACAAGGCGACGCTGGTATCACCTTCATCGCCACTGAACTCAAACTCCAATGTGTTTTGGCAAACACACCTTTTAAGTTCTCTTGCCAGTGTCCCATTGCTTTCAAAAGTGCTAGCTCGAATGGAGCAAGGGAAAGGGTTACCTGTATTACTTCGTCAATATCTCGGAATGAACGGTAAACTCGTTTGCTTTAACGTCGATCCAGTCTTTAACAATGCTTTAGATGGCTTGATTGTCGTCGACCTAAAAAATGTTCCTCTTAATACATTATCGAAATACATGGGGAGAGAAGAAGCTAAAGCCTATTTCGAAAATACTAAGTCGTGACCTCATGGAATAAATCAAACTATACCTAGGCCAAGATAAATGACATTATTTGTTCATCTATCTTGGCTTTGTTTTTTTGCATGCACTCATCATTTATCCAACAACTTAAGTCCTTCAACTTTACTGACAATGAAATTGAATCATTAATCGATATCGCAAAACCATTGGAGTTGCCTACCCGTCATATCCTAGTCAACCAAGGTGAGGCCCCTGATTCGTTTTATTTTATTATCGAAGGGTTATGTCACGCTTGCTATCTGACTGAAGAAGGTAAGCAATTCAGTAAAGAGTTCTACTGGGAGCAAGATTGGGTACTAGGCTTTGAAAGCTTGATTAAGCAGCAAGCCTCACCGTACTTGCTTGAAACTCTTACCCCTATAGTTTTGCTGCAATTACCAATGAGCGCTTTAGCAGAGTGGCGTGAAGAGTCGAACCCGCTATACATAAAGCTGCTCGAGACTCAGTTGATGCATAAAGAAAATAAAGAACGTTTTATGCTGCTATACACGCCGGAGCAACGTTACCAATTATTTTGTGAACATTATCCAGACCTGGAAAGCAGGCTCAATGATAATCAAATTGCCGCTTACTTAGGGATCACCGCGATTAGCTTAAGTAGAATAAAATCGCGACTTAACAATTGTTAATGCTGATATAAATAGACACTGCTAAAGTCGTCGTCATCTTCACTATTCGGATAAAATGATGACAACTTGGCAATGCATTCCTTTCAATGAACTGAGCAAACAGCAGCTTTACCAACTGATAAAACTTCGAGTTGATGTATTTGTCGTAGAGCAAACCTGCCCTTACCCAGAGTTGGACGATAAAGATCACCAAAATGGAGTTCAGCACTTAATGGGCTTCTCTGGTAATGAATTAGTCGCATGCGCAAGATTACTTCCAGCGGGAACCAGCTACGACAATGTAAGCATTGGACGAGTAGCAACCAAACAAACAGCTCGCGGCAACGGTTTAGGTCACCAATTACTAAAACAAGCATTAGCTGAGTGTGAAATATTATGGCCTAGCCAATCTATTGATATTGGCGCGCAGGAACATCTTAAGGCGTTTTATCAGGAACATGGTTTTGCCCAGATATCCGAGATGTACCTAGAAGATGACATACCACATATTGATATGAGATTAGAGAAATAGTGACAAACATTTCTGCTGGGATCCTACTACTCATTGCAGGAAACTTTTTTGCATCGCTATCTGACGTGGCCGTAAAGCTTTTGGGTGGCGACGTTCCACCTTTCCAATACATTTTCTTCAGACAATTAATTTCACTGCTGATCATCATGCCTATCTGGCTATCACAACGCGGTGAGCAAAGAGCACTAAAACAAGTCGGCATCACATTCGCCCGTGGACACCTAATCCTCATCGGTAGTGGCTGCATGGTCGTCGCAATTACTCACTTACCTCTTGCCACTGCTAACGCCGTTTTTTACGTCGCTCCTTTACTCATGCTGCCACTGTCTATCTTGCTCTTAAAAGAGATACCTACATTGGGCAAGGTTATCGCTACGACCATAGGTTTTATTGGTGCGTTGATAGTTCTCCGCCCCTCGCAGTTTCACTGGGCCGCATTATTTGCGCTTGGCACAGCCCTGACTCTCGCTCTTTTTAATGTTCTAGTTAGAAAGTTACCAAGTGAGCAATCAGTTGCGACCACATTATGGTGGACTACACTGTTTTCTCTCCCTGTATCTTTTTTACTATGCATTCTTTATTGGCAACCCGTGACGGCTGAACAGCTAGGGTATATTAGTTTGAGCGCCCTACTAATATTAAGTTATAACGGCTTTGCAGTAGCAGCCTATAGAAAAGCACACTCCAGCCAGATTGCGCTAGCAGAATACTCAGGGTTAGTCTTTGTCGCGATAATAGGTGCAATTTGGTTCGAAGAGATACCTGATACCCTAACTTTCATTGGTATCCTTTTGATCATCTTGCCGCTTGCTCCTTTTAAAAGACCCAAAAAAAGAGCTAAAAATTAGCTCTCTCTTTCACTTTACACTACGATTTATACTTCTATTTACTTCGACCAAAGCCGCCATCAGATAGGCGGAAGAACATCACCGAAGAATCGTTTTTTTCTAACTGAAGTATATCGAGCTGGCCAGTTTCAGCTAACTTAAAGCGAACCAATTGCCCTTGCTTAATACGACTTAAAGGTTTATCACCACCTTCAATTTTCACTAACGCATTTAAATCAGACAAAGGTAACTCGTTATTACGGAACACTTGAGCCAATGTATCACCGGACTTTACGGTGTACTCATGCCACTGATTAGATTTAAGCTGCTTTTGTTCATCGCTTTTTTGAGCACTTAAACCTACCGTATTGATCTCTAGTTCCACTCTAGCGTTAGTCGCAGGCGCTTTAACTGCAGATGATGGTGCAGGTAACGGAATAACAGCGAGAACAGCAACAACAGGAACCAATACGAGCAGAACCTTTCGATGCAAAGCGGGAAGGGATGACCAAGCACTAAGGGCTTGAGTTTTAGCCTGTGAAAAATCGATAGCGCTAACCTTAGCTTTAACTAACCCAAGGTAATCTACTTCTTGCTTCTTTTTATGACGACGATTCATAGCTTCCAGCCTAAATTTAAAACTAGTATGAGTRTAAAAAGCAATTTGCATAGAGTATAGACATTTCAAGCATTCCCACGTCGAATTAGCACAAATCGGACAATTTTGAGAGCTAAATACACAGCTAATCCGAGAACCTAACGGCTAGGGATTTCTTCACAAACTCAGAACTGGTATCCTTTCCCTTTATCTACATAATTAAGAGTGACATTCATGTCTGAAGTAAAATTTGAAACTGTTGAGCAAAAAGCTAGCTACGGTATCGGTCTACAAATGGGCCAACAACTAGCAGGTTCTGGTCTTGAAGGCCTAAACGTTGACGCTATCGCTGCTGGTATCGCTACAGCACTAGTTGGTGACATGCCAGCTATCGAAGTTGACGAAATCAACAACGCACTACAAGAGCTACACACTCGCGGTGAAGCGGCACGTCAAGAAGCAGCAAAAGCAGCATCTGCTGACGGTGAAGCTTTCCTTTCTGACAACGCACTGCGTTCAGAAGTAACTGTACTTGAGTCAGGTCTTCAATACGAAGTTCTAACTGAAGGTACTGGCGAGATCCCAACTTCAGACAAGCAAGTTCGTGTTCACTACCACGGCGAACTAACAGACGGTACTGTTTTCGACAGCTCTGTATCTCGCGGTCAACCAGCAGAATTCCCAGTAACTGGCGTAATTCAAGGTTGGGTAGAAGCTCTACAAATGATGCCTGTAGGTTCTAAGTGGAAACTATACATCCCACAAGATCTTGCATACGGCGAGCGCGGCGCAGGTGCTGCAATCCCACCATTTGCAGCTCTAGTTTTTGAAGTAGAACTTCTAGCAATTCTTTAATTTTCAAAAAGCCCAAGTAAAACAAAATACTAGGCGCAAATGAAAGTTAAAATAATGCAACGGCGATGTAACAACATCGCCGTTTTTCGTTTATAGTATCAAAGTCTATTACTTTATTACTTAAGGACGAATAATGAAGAAAGTAATCATTACTGTACTCAGCAGCCTTGCTGTTGTTTCTTGTGCAAGTACAAATGATTCTAGTCAAGAATCAGCTTCTACCTCGACGACCAACTACTCACAACTGACTCAAACAGCCCTAACAACAGCGATAAATATTTGGACTCAACAAAACCAGTCCACACCTGTTGCAGACTCTATTGCAGAACAAACATCGGTCACAACAGAACAAGCGTTAGGTGGTGCCGGATCTCTTTTTGCCCTAGCTCAGAACTCATTAAGCTCTTCAAACTCACAGGAGCTAGCAACATTAGTACCTGGATTAGATACTCTTCAGCAGACAGGTTTAACATCTATGCTTAGTTCGAAAGGTGCCGTTGAAAGTGCATTTTCCGGCCTTGGGATGGACGCATCAATGATATCGACTTTTGCTCCAATTATTATTCAAGCACTGCAATCTCAAGGAGCAAGCAATTCGCTATTAAGCTCTCTTGGAACGATTTGGCAATAATTGTCTAACGAATATTGTTTCATCGATGAATTGAACAGCTACAAAGCAGAAATGAAGGGCACTAAGGTGCTCTTTTTTATACCTGAAGATAAATATAGGGAATAGAGTTTGAGGGACGTCTTTTGCGAGTGAAGATTTAATACCAAACTATGATCAAACGCCGAATTTTAGGTACAAAAAAGCCGAGCTAATGCTCGGCTTTTGTATTAAGAATCTAGTATAGATTACTCAGCAGCTTCTTCAGCAGCTGGGCGGTCTACAAGCTCAATGTAAGCCATTGGAGCTTTATCACCAGTACGGAAACCACATTTAAGAATGCGAGTGTAACCACCTTGGCGAGCCGCGAAACGCGGGCCTAGTTCATTAAATAGTTTTGCTACAACTTCGTTATCACGAGTGCGAGCAAATGCAAGACGACGGTTAGCAACACTGTCTGTCTTAGCTAGGGTAATCAATGGCTCAATTACGCGACGTAGTTCTTTTGCTTTTGGCACGGTAGTTTTGATAACTTCGTGACGAACAAGAGAGCTAGCCATGTTGCTGAACATCGCTTTGCGATGACTGCTGTTGCGGTTGAGTTGACGACCACTTTTACGATGGCGCATGACCTAATCCTTCTAACTTTTCGATTAATCTTCAGCGATTGACGCTGGTGGCCAGTTTTCTAGACGCATGCCTAGAGAAAGACCACGTGAAGCAAGCACATCTTTAATCTCTGTAAGAGATTTCTTACCAAGGTTTGGCGTTTTAAGTAGCTCAACCTCAGTGCGCTGTACAAGATCACCGATGTAGTGAATCGCTTCTGCTTTCAAACAGTTAGCAGAGCGAACTGTTAGTTCAAGATCGTCTACAGGACGTAGTAGGATAGGATCGAATTCTGGCTTCTCTTCCTTCTCCTCAGGTACACGTACATCACGAAGATCTACGAACGCATCCAGTTGTTCAGCTAGAATAGTAGCTGCACGACGGATTGCTTCCTCAGGTTCAAGAGTACCGTTCGTTTCCATATCGATAACAAGCTTGTCTAAATCAGTACGCTGTTCTACACGTGCAGCTTCTACAGCGTAAGCGATTTTATCAACCGGGCTGTAAGTAGCGTCAACTAGTAGACGACCGATTGGACGCTCATCTTCTTCAGTATGGATACGAGCTGAAGCTGGAACGTAACCACGACCACGTTCAACTTTGATACGCATAGCGATCTCAGCGTTGTCATCCGTTAGGTGACAAATAACGTGCTCAGGGTTAGCGATCTCTACATCACCATCGTGGGTGATGTCACCTGCAACAACAGGGCCTGAGCCTGATTTGTTCAGTGTAATAAACACTTCATCTTTGCCTTCGGCAACTCGTACAGCTAAACCTTTAAGGTTTAGAAGGATTTCCAGGATATCTTCCTGAACGCCTTCTTTAGTGCTGTATTCGTGTAGCACACCTTCAATTTCAACTTCAGTTACGGCACAACCCGGCATAGAAGATAGAAGAATGCGGCGAAGAGCATTACCTAGAGTGTGGCCGAAACCGCGCTCTAATGGCTCAAGAGTTACTTTCGCGTGTGTCGTATTGATCTGTTCAATGTCAACAAGACGCGGCTTAAGAAATTCTGTTACAGAACCCTGCATTGTGTCCTCTCTTTTTTTAACCTTACTTAGAGTAAAGTTCGACGATCAAGTGTTCATTGATGTCAGCTGATAGGTCAGAACGCTCAGGCATACGCTTGAATGTACCTTCCATTTTGCCAGCATCTACTTCAATCCAAGTTGGCTTTTCACGTTGTTCAGCAACTTCTAGAGCAGCTTTAATACGAGATTGCTGTTTAGCTTTCTCGCGAATTGAAACAACGTCATTTGCCGCTACTTTGAAAGAAGGAACGTTTACAACTTTACCGTTAACTAGGATAGACTTGTGGCTAACCAGTTGACGAGATTCAGCGCGAGTCGCACCAAAGCCCATACGGTAAACTACGTTATCAAGACGACCTTCAAGAAGCTGAAGTAGGTTTGCACCTGTGTTGCCTTTAAGACGTGCAGCTTCTTTGTAGTAGTTACGGAATTGCTTTTCTAGAACGCCGTAGATACGACGAACTTTTTGCTTCTCACGAAGCTGAACGCCATACTCAGATAGACGACCGCGACGAGCGCCGTGTACACCTGGTGCGTTATCAATTTTACACTTGGTCTCGATCGCGCGGACACCAGACTTAAGGAATAAGTCAGTACCTTCGCGACGGCTAAGCTTAAGCTTAGGGCCCAAATATCTTGCCATGATCTTTCTCCAATATTCCTAGAAACGAAACTTAAACGCGACGTTTCTTAGGTGGACGACAACCGTTATGAGGGATTGGTGTCGCATCAACAATGTTAGTGATACGGAAACCAGCAGCGTTCAGTGCACGAACAGTAGATTCGCGACCTGGACCTGGACCCTTAACCATAACTTCCAAGTTCTTTAGGCCATATTCTTTAGCCATTTCACCACAACGCTCAGCTGCAACTTGTGCTGCGAACGGAGTAGATTTACGAGAACCACGGAAACCTGAACCACCTGCTGTAGCCCATGCAAGAGCGTTGCCTTGACGGTCAGTGATAGTTACGATTGTGTTGTTGAAAGAAGCATGGATGTGCGCTACGCCATCAGCTACTTGCTTGCGTACGCGCTTACGCGCGCGAGTTGGTTGTTTTGCCATTGTACTCTACCTTATCCGACTATTTCTTGATCGGCTTGCGCGGACCCTTACGGGTGCGAGCGTTGGTTTTAGTACGCTGTCCACGTAGTGGTAGACTGCGACGATGACGAAGACCGCGGTAACAGCCAAGGTCCATAAGACGCTTGATGTTCATCGATACTTCACGACGTAGATCACCTTCTACAGTGTATTTAGCTACACCATCACGCAGTTGATCGATCTGCTCTTCAGTTAGTTCACTGATCTTAGCATCTTCAGCAATACCCACTTCAGCTAGAATAGCTTGAGAGCGAGTTTTACCGATACCGTAGATTGCAGTTAATGCAATTACAGAATGCTTATGATCAGGAATGTTAATGCCGGCTATACGGGCCATTATTCACTCCTAAGGGGTTCATAAAAGAATTATCCGCAGCAAAGCCCGTTATGGATACGCTGCGGCATACTACTTCTTTTGCACGCAAAAGGTAGGCCGAGAAATATACTCGACTCTACCTTGTATTTCAAGTAAAAATTTCTGCTAATTAGCCTTGGCGTTGCTTATGCTTTGGCTCACTGCAAATCACGCGAACGACACCGTTACGCTTGATAACTTTACAGTTACGGCAGATTTTTTTAACGGAAGCACGAACTTTCATTGCTAAACTCCGTAAATGGAATTGAAATAGTTACTGTCGGATTAACGACCGTAGCCTTTCAAATTCGCTTTCTTTAACACAGAATCATACTGTTGTGACATCAGATGAGTCTGTACCTGTGCCATGAAATCCATGATAACTACCACTACGATTAGTAGTGATGTGCCGCCAAAGTAGAAACGAACGTTCCACGCGACCATCATGAACTCAGGAATCAGACATATAAAAGTAATGTATAGAGCGCCCGCTAGGGTCAATCTTGTCATCACTTTATCGATATATTTCGCTGTCTGCTCACCTGGGCGGATACCGGGTACGAATGCACCGGACTTCTTCAAGTTATCAGCTGTTTCACGTGGGTTAAAAACCAACGCTGTATAAAAGAAACAGAAGAAGATTATAGCTGCTGCATAAAGCATTACATACAACGGCTGACCAGGGCTAAGAGCCAAAGACACATCAGTTAACCAACCGAATGCGCTGCTCTCACCGTTCTGACCGAACCATTGAGCCAATGTTCCTGGGAACAAGATAATACTTGATGCAAAAATCGCTGGTATTACACCTGCCATATTAATTTTAAGTGGCAGATGCGAGCTTTGAGCTGCAAAAACTTTACGACCTTGTTGACGCTTTGCGTAGTTAACGACGATACGACGTTGGCCACGCTCCATGAAAACTACGAAGTAAATTACAGCAAAAGATAATACCGCAATTAACAGTAGAAGAAGCACATGCAATTCACCTTGACGCGCTTGCTCGATTGTTTGACCGATTGCTGAAGGCAATCCAGCAACAATACCTGCAAATATCAGAATGGAAATACCATTACCGATTCCTCGCTCAGTGATTTGTTCACCTAACCACATTAAGAACATGGTACCAGTTACTAAACTCACGGTAGCAATTAGCGTAAACATGGTTTGGTTGATAACAACCAGATTGTCGACCATGTTTGGTAAGCCAGTTGCAATACCAATAGCTTGGAATGTTGCAAGTACAAGCGTGCCGTAGCGTGTATATTGGCTGATCTTACGACGGCCTGCTTCACCCTCTTTTTTGAGTTCCGCTAACGCTGGATGAACTACAGTTAGCAACTGGACAACAATAGATGCCGAAATATACGGCATGATGCCCAGTGCTAATATAGATGCACGCTCAAGAGCACCACCGGAGAACATGTTAAACATTTCTACGATGGTACCTTTTTGCTGATCGAACAAATCGGCAAGTACAGCTGCGTCAATACCAGGGATCGGCACAAAAGAGCCGGCTCGGAATACTAAAAGTGCACCAATTACGAATAATAAGCGCGACTTTAATTCACTTAAGCCGCTCTGAGCACTACGAAAATCTTTTCCTGGTTTCTTAGCCATCTGTACCTCGTTCCTCGAGATTATTCCTCGATTTTACCGCCTGCAGCTTCGATTGCAGCTTTAGCGCCTTTAGTCACGCGTAGACCTTTAACAGTCACAGCTTTGCTTAGGTCACCAGAAAGAACGATCTTAACAAATTCGATGTTCTTAGTGATAACGTTAGCAGCTTTAAGGCTGTTAAGATCAACTACGTCACCTGTTACTTTCGCTAGCTCAGCTAGACGAACTTCAGCAGACACTAGGCTCTTACGAGAAGTGAAACCGAATTTAGGTAGACGTTGTTTCAGAGGCATTTGACCGCCTTCAAAACCTGGACGAACAGAGCCGCCAGAACGTGACTTTTGACCTTTGTGACCGCGGCCACCTGTTTTACCAAGGCCAGAACCGATACCACGACCTACACGCTTCTTAGAAGGTTTAGAGCCAGCAGCCGGTGATAGAGTATTCAAACGCATTCTGATTACTCCTCAATCTTAACCATGTAGTAAACCTTGTTGATCATACCGCGTACGCACGGAGTATCTTCAAGTTCTACTGTATGGTTGATGCGACGAAGACCTAGACCTTTAAGACACGCTTTGTGCTTAGGTAGGCGACCAATTGAGCTTTTAGTTTGAGTTACTTTAATAGTTGCCATCGTGTGCTTACTCCGAAATAGATTCAACAGTTAGACCACGTTTAGCAGCAACCATTTCTGGTGACTTAACGTCTGCTAGAGCACCAATCGTTGCGCGAACAACGTTGATTGGGTTCGTAGAACCGTATGCTTTAGAAAGAACGTTATGTACGCCTGCAACTTCAAGTACTGCGCGCATTGCGCCGCCGGCGATAACACCTGTACCTTCAGCAGCTGGCTGCATGTAAACTTTAGAGCCCGAATGACGACCTTTCACCGGGTGGTGAAGAGTGCCTTCGTTAAGCGAAACAGTAACCATGTTACGGCGCGCTTTTTCCATTGCTTTCTGAATCGCAGCAGGTACTTCACGAGCTTTGCCGTAACCGAAACCTACGCGACCGTTACCGTCACCAACTACTGTTAGTGCAGTAAAGCTCATGATTCGACCACCTTTAACCGTCTTAGATACACGGTTAACTGCGATCAGCTTTTCTTGCAAATCATTAGCTTGTTGTTGTTCTTTAGCCATCTTCCAACCCTACCTTAGAATTTCAGACCAGCTTCGCGAGCAGAATCTGCTAGCGCCGCTACTCGACCGTGGTATTGGAAACCAGAACGATCAAATGCAACTGTAGCTACGCCTTTTTCAAGTGCGCGCTCTGCAACAGCTTTACCAACTGCTGTAGCTGCATCGATGTTACCAGTACTCTTCACTTGCTCACGGATCGCTTTTTCTACAGTAGAAGCTGCGGCGATAACCTCAGAGCCATTAGATGCGATAACTTGAGCGTAAACGTGACGAGGTGTACGGTGTACAACCAGGCGAGTTACACCAAGTTCTGCAATCTTACGACGTGCGCGTGTAGCACGACGGATGCGAGATGCTTTCTTATCCATAGTGTTACCTTACTTCTTCTTAGCTTCTTTAGTACGCACATTTTCATCTGCGTAACGAACACCTTTACCTTTATAAGGTTCAGGCTCACGGTAAGAACGAATGTCAGCCGCAACTTGACCAACTAATTGCTTATCACAACCAGTAATAACGATCTCAGTTTGGCTAGGGCACTCAGCTTTAATACCTTCCGGTAGAGCGTGCTCTACTGGATGAGAGAAGCCAAGAGTAAGGCCTACAGCGTTGCCTTTCATAGCAGCACGGTAACCTACACCTTTAAGAGTTAGCTTCTTAGTAAAGCCCTGAGTAACACCAACAACCATGTTGTTAACAAGAGCGCGAGCTGTACCAGCTTGTGCCCATGCGTTAGCAACACCTTCTTTCGGACCGAAAGTTAGGTTGTTTTCTTCCTGTGCAATAACTACTGCGCCGTTAAGAACGCGAGTAAGCTCACCTTTGCTACCTTTTACAGTAACTTCTTGGCCGTTTAGTTTCACCTCTACGCCAGCTGGAATAGCTACAGGTGCTTTAGCAACACGAGACATAATCTACTCCTTATTAAGCTACGTAACAGATGATTTCACCGCCAAGACCTGCTTTGCGAGCAGCACGGTCAGACATCAGACCCTTGGAAGTTGAAACAACAGCAATACCAAGACCACCCATCACAGTAGGTAACGAGTCTTTATTTTTGTAAACTCGTAGGCCTGGACGTGATACACGTTTGATTTGCTCAATTACAGGTTTAGCTTGGAAGTACTTAAGAGTAACTTCTAGCTCAGGTTTTGCTTCGCTGTTAACAGCGAAGTCTGCGATGTAACCTTCAGCTTTAAGTAATGCAGCAATTGCAACTTTAAGCTTTGAAGAAGGCATTTTTACAGCAACTTTGTTTGCTGCCTGACCGTTACGAACTCGGGTCAGCATATCCGAAATCGGATCTTGCATGCTCATAAGATATACTCCAAATGATTAAGTGGCAATTACCAGCTAGCCTTACGAAGACCCGGAATCTCGCCTTTCATGCAAGCTTCGCGAACCTTAATACGGCTTAGACCGAATTTACGTAGGTAACCGTGTGGACGACCAGTTTGGTTGCAACGGTTGCGCTGACGTGATGCACTTGAATCACGTGGAAGAGATTGCAGTTTTAGAACCGCATTCCAACGATCTTCTTCAGATGCGTTAACATCGCTAATGATAACTTTTAGCGCAGAACGCTTTTCAGCGAATTGTGCTACTAGTTTTGCACGTTTAGCTTCACGTGCTTTCATTGATTGTTTAGCCATAACAGTAACCCTACACCCTATTTACGGAATGGGAAGTTAAAGGCAGCCAGCAGAGCTCGGCCTTCCTCATCGGAACCAGCGGTTGTCGTGATAGTGATATCAAGACCGCGGATACGATCGACTTTATCGTAGTCGATTTCCGGAAAGATGATTTGCTCGCGAACGCCCATGCTGTAGTTACCGCGACCGTCAAAAGACTTAGCGCTAACACCACGGAAATCTCGTACACGTGGAAGAGCAATAGAGATTAAACGCTCTAAAAATTCCCACATGCGCTCACCACGCAAGGTTACTTTACAACCAATTGGGTAGCCTTCACGAATTTTGAAACCAGCTACAGATTTACGAGCTTTCGTGATAAGCGGCTTTTGACCAGAGATCGTTGCCATATCAGATGCTGCGTTTTCTAGCAGTTTCTTATCGTTGATTGCTTCACCAACGCCCATGTTTAGGGTGATTTTATCAATCCTAGGGACTTGCATGACGCTTGTGTAGCTGAACTCTTTGGTAAGCTCAGCGACTACAGACGACTTGTAGTAATCATGCAGTTTCGCCATAGTAGAACTCCAAATTACTTCTAATTAGTTAGAAACAGTTTCGCCGTTAGATTTGAAGAAACGAACTTTCTTGCCATCTTCGATACGGAAACCGATACGGTCTGCTTTACCAGTAGCCGCGTTAAAAACAGCAACGTTAGAAGCATCAATAGCTGCTTCTTGTTCAACGATGCCACCTTGTTGACCTAGAGCCGGAACCGGCTTTTGGTGTTTCTTAACAAGGTTGATGCCTTCAACGATAACTTTACCAGTTGTCARAACCTTAGTTACTTTACCTTTCTTGCCTTTATCTTTACCAGCAAGAATGATTACTTCGTCATTACGACGGATTTTAGCTGCCATATTGCCGCTCCTTACAGAACTTCAGGTGCTAGTGATACAATCTTCATGAATTTCGAGTTACGAAGTTCACGAGTCACAGGACCAAAGATACGTGTGCCGACTGGTTGCTCAGTAGTGTCGTTCAACAGAACGCAAGCATTACCGTCGAAGCGAATGACAGAACCGTCTGGGCGACGAACGCCTTTACGAGTGCGCACTACAACCGCCTTCAGAACATCACCTTTCTTTACTTTACCGCGAGGAATTGCTTCCTTCACTGTAACTTTGATGATGTCACCGATATGTGCATAACGGCGGTGAGAGCCACCCAGGACCTTAATACACATTACCTTGCGCGCGCCAGAGTTATCTGCAGCGTCAAGTGTACTTTGCATTTGGATCATTGTTAGTGCTCCGCTAATTATTAAAACTAGACCCTCTCGGGTCGGGCTGCCTCTTTAAAAGGGACGCGAATTGTACCACCCTTTTTTGTGATTGGGTAGACAAAAAATAAGCGGCTCCAAAAAAACTTTGGAGCCGCTTAAAAGTCATAGAGTTACGATGATTAAATCTTCGCTTTTGCTATAACTTTTACCAATGTCCAAGACTTAGTCTTAGACAGAGGACGACACTCAGCGATTTCAACTTTGTCGCCTAGGCCACAAATGTTTTCTTCGTCGTGTGCGTGTACTTTAGTCGTGCGCTTAACGTATTTACCGTAAATTGGGTGTTTTACAGTACGTTCGATAGCAACAACGATAGACTTGTCCATCTTGTCACTTACTACACGGCCTTGCTGGATGCGGTTAGTTTCGCTCATTATGCGCCTGCCTTCTCAGTCAAAACAGTTTTCACACGTGCGATATCACGGCGAACAGCTTTTAGAGTATGAGTCTGCTGTAGTTGACCAGTTGCAGCTTGCATGCGCAAGTTAAACTGTTCACGTAGCAAATTCAAAAGCTCAGCGTTTAGCTCTTCAACGTTCTTTTCGCGTAGATCTTGTGCTTTCATCACATCACCTGCTTAGATACAAAAGTAGTTTTAACAGGCAGTTTACGCGCCGCTAGGCGGAACGCTTCACGTGCCAACTCTTCAGGTACGCCATTCATTTCGTACATTACCTTTCCAGGTTGGATTTGGGCTACCCAGTACTCAACGTTACCTTTACCCTTACCCTGACGAACTTCAAGCGGTTTTTCTGTGATAGGTTTGTCTGGAAAAATACGAATCCAGATTTGGCCTTGACGTTTGATATGACGTGTCATAGCACGACGTGCCGCTTCGATTTGACGAGCAGTAATACGTCCGCGACCAACAGCTTTAAGACCGAATTCGCCGAAGCTTACTTCTGTGCCTTTCGCTAGACCACGGTTACGACCAGTCTGAACCTTGCGGAACTTAGTACGTTTTGGTTGTAGCATCGTTCGACTCCTTACTTACGGCCTTTACGCTGCTTCTTAGGCTTATCGCCTTTTGGCTCTACTGCGTTAGCAGCTGGCATACCGCCTAGAATCTCACCTTTGAAGATCCAAACTTTAATGCCGATCACACCGTATTGGGTGTGAGCCGAAGAAGTTGCGTAATCAATGTCTGCACGTAGAGTGTGTAGAGGCACACGGCCTTCACGGTACCACTCTGAACGAGCAATTTCAGCACCGCCAAGACGGCCGCCTACTTGTACTTTGATGCCTTTAGCGCCTAGACGCATAGCATTTTGTACCGCACGCTTCATAGCACGACGGAACATAACACGACGCTCTAGTTGAGACGCGATGCTATCAGCTACTAACTGACCATCTAGCTCAGGCTTACGTACTTCAGCGATGTTGATTTGCGCTGGTACACCTGCAATTTTAGCTACAGCTGCGCGTAGCTTCTCTACGTCTTCACCTTTCTTACCGATAACAACACCAGGGCGAGCAGTGTGAATAGTCACACGGATGCTTTTAGCTGGACGCTCGATAACGATGCGAGATAGTGATGCTTTTTGTAGTTCCTTTGTAAGGAACTGACGTACCTTGAAGTCGCCGTCTAGGTTGCCAGCGAATTCATTGGTATTAGCAAACCATGTAGCATTCCAAGGCTTGACGATGCCAAGACGAATGCCATTAGGATGTACTTTCTGACCCATTGCTTACTCTCCTAGTCTTTAGCGATCTGCTACAACAATAGTGATGTGGCTTGAACGCTTCAAGATACGATCCGCACGACCTTTAGCACGAGGCATAATACGCTTCATGATAGGGCCCTCATCTACGAAGATTTTAGCGACATTTAGATCGTCGATATCTGCACCTTCGTTATGTTCCGCGTTAGCGATAGCTGACTCAAGAACTTTCTTAACTAGAACAGCAGCTTTTTTGTTGCTGAAAGTTAGAATTTCTAGAGCCTGGTCTACCGACTTACCGCGAATTTGGTCTGCAACTAAGCGAGCTTTCTGTGGAGAAATACGAGCAAAGTTATGTTTAGCTAAAGCTTCCATCATCTACTCCTTATTTCTTCTTAGCTTTCTTATCTGCAGCATGACCGCGATAAGTACGAGTTGGTGCAAATTCGCCCAGTTTGTGACCGATCATTTCTTCGGTAACGAAAACTGGAACGTGCTGACGACCATTATGGACAGCGATGGTCAAACCAATCATTGTTGGGATGATCATTGAGCGACGGGACCAAGTCTTAATAGGCTTTTTGTCTCCGCTTTCCACCGCTTTCTCTACCTTCTTCAGCAAGTGTAGGTCAATAAAAGGACCTTTCTTGAGAGAACGTGGCATGGCGATTCCTCTTTATAAATTATTTAGTGCGACGACGTACGATGTACTTGTCAGTGCGCTTGTTCTTACGAGTCTTGAAGCCCTTAGTAGGAACGCCCCAAGGAGAAACTGGGTGACGACCACCAGATGTGCGGCCTTCACCACCACCATGTGGGTGATCCACCGGGTTCATTACTACACCACGTACGGTTGGACGTACGCCGCGCCAGCGTGAAGCACCAGCTTTACCAAGTTCACGTAGCATATGCTCAGAGTTACCAACTTCACCGATCGTTGCACGACCTTCAGAAAGTACTTTGCGCATCTCACCAGAACGTAGACGGATAGTTACGTATGCACCATCGCGAGCGATGATTTGAGCATAAGCACCAGCCGAACGAGCTAGTTGAGCACCTTTACCAGGCTTAAGTTCAACACAGTGTACAGTAGAACCTACTGGGATGTTGCGCATCGGCAGAGTGTTACCTGCTTTGATTGCTGCATCTACACCAGATTGGATCTGGTCACCTGCTTGAACACCTTTAGGTGCAATGATGTAACGACGCTCACCGTCTGCGTACAGAACTAGAGCGATGTTAGCACTACGGTTTGGATCGTATTCTAGACGCTCAACTTTCGCTGGGATACCGTCTTTAGTACGCTTAAAGTCAACTACACGGTAATGGTGCTTGTGACCACCACCAATGTGACGTACTGTAATACGACCGTTGTTGTTACGACCACCATTTTTAGAGTTTTTCTCTAAAAGTGGAGCGTATGGCTTACCCTTGTGTAGGTCAGCGTTAACAACTTTAACGACGTGACGACGACCAGGGGAAGTCGGCTTACATTTAACAATAGCCATTTTTAACTACTCCTGTTATTCCGCACCGCCAGCGAAGTCAAGATCTTGACCTTCTTTCAAAGTAACGTAGGCTTTCTTAACGTCTGAACGACGGCCTTCACGCATACCTTGACGCTTAGTCTTACCCTTAAGAACAAGAGTATTTACAGATTTAACTTCAACTTCGAATAGCTTTTCTACAGCTGCTTTGATCTCTTTCTTAGTTGCATCTTTAGCTACTTTGAAAACGATAGTGTTCGCTTTCTCAGCTGCCATAGTTGCTTTTTCAGAGATGTGTGGAGCACGTAGAACTTTTAGTAGACGCTCTTCAGTGATCATGCCAGCATCTCCTCAACTTGCTTAACTGCGTCAGCAGTCATTAGAACCTTGTTGAATGCAATTAGAGATACTGGATCAATACCAGCAACATCACGTGCGTCAACTTTATAAAGGTTACGAGCAGCTAAGAATAGATTCTCATCTACTTCGCCAGTTACAATCAGAACGTCGCTTAACTCAAGTTCATTAAGTTTAGCTACTAATTCTTTTGTTTTTGGTGCTTCTACAGAGAAGTTATCAACAACGATTAAACGCTCTTGACGAACTAGCTCAGACAGAATGCTCTTCATAGCACCGCGGTACATTTTTTTGTTTACTTTTTGGCTGTGATCTTGTGGTTTCGCAGCAAAAGTAACACCACCTGTACGCCAGATTGGGCTACGAATTGTACCAGCACGTGCACGGCCAGTACCTTTTTGGCGCCATGGCTTAGCACCGCCGCCTGATACTTCAGAACGAGTCTTTTGAGCACGAGTACCTTGACGAGCACCTGCTGCATATGCAACAACTACTTGGTRTACTAGAGCTTCGTTAAAGTCACGTCCGAAAGTAGTCTCGGAAACAGTTAGTGCATCAGCACCTTTAACCATCAATTCCATTACTTACTCCTAGACGTTATGCTTTAACAGCAGGTTTTACGATCACGTTACCGCCTGTTGAGCCTGGTACTGCACCTTTAATAAGAAGCAGATTGCGCTCAGCGTCAACACGTACGATCTCTAGGTTTTGAGTCGTTACACGCTCAGCACCCATGTGACCTGCCATTTTCTTGCCTTTAAACACGCGACCTGGAGTTTGACATTGGCCAATTGAACCCGGTGCACGGTGAGACAAAGAGTTACCGTGAGTCATATCTTGAGTAGAGAAGTTCCAACGCTTAACAGCGCCTTGGAAGCCTTTACCTTTAGATGTACCAGTAACGTCTACTTTTTTAATTTCATTGAAAAGTTCTACGTTTAGCTCAGCGCCAACTTCAAACTCTTCACCGTTTTCTAAACGGAATTCCCAAAGACCGCGGCCTGCTTCAACACCTGCTTTCGCAAAGTGACCAGCTTCAGGCTTAGTTACACGGTTAGCTTTCTTAGCACCAGTAGTTACTTGGATTGCTGCGTAGCCGTCTGTCTCAAGAGTTTTAACTTGAGAAATACGGTTCGCTTCAACCTCAACAACAGTTACTGGGATAGAAACGCCTTCTTCAGTAAATACGCGGGTCATACCCACTTTACGTCCGACTAGACCAATCATTATTCTTATCTCCCTTAACCTAGGCTGATTTGAACATCAACGCCAGCTGCAAGATCAAGACGCATTAGAGCATCAACAGTTTTGTCTGTTGGCTCAACGATGTCGATCAAACGCTTGTGAGTACGGATTTCGTACTGGTCACGTGCATCTTTGTTGACGTGTGGAGAGGTAAGAACAGTGAAACGCTCTTTACGAGTAGGTAGTGKAATAGGACCACGAACCTGTGCGCCAGTACGTTTTGCTGTTTCAACGATTTCCGCAGTTGAAGCATCGATTAGTTTGTAATCGAAAGCTTTAAGGCGGATACGAATACGTTGGTTCTGCATGAGACAGAGCTCCAATAATAATTAATTACACAAACAATATCGCCACTCAAGCTCGATAAGACGAGAGAATGCCGATTGATTTATGTGAAACCGTAGCATCCAAAATTAGGACGCATTGTCAGTTAACTTTTGAAGTGACTTCCTAAGAAATCAACTATTTATATTAACCGCGAACATAAGCTGAGTATACATTACTAGGCAAAGCCTACTCCTCATCGCTTATTGGTTCACAACCAGCGTTAGCCAGTGCGATGCATTATACAGATCACACTTTGACTTGCAAGGGGTGTTTGAAAATTAGTCGAGATTAATATGAAACCGTAGTGATTGATGCCTCACTACATTAAGAAAGGAATGGCGGTTCCCAACTAAAATTGTTCACCACCATATGATCAATTAGGCATCGTCTTCATCTACATATTGAGCTTGTAGATAGTTTTCGATACCGGTCAGTTTGATTAGACCAAGTTGGGTTTCCAGCCAATCGACATGTTCTTCTTCATCTTCTAGGATATCTTGGAATAGGTCTCTTGATACATAATCATGAGTATCTTCAGCATATGCGATTGCATTTTTCAGATCTGGAATTGCCGTCATTTCAACATTGAGATCACTTTCGAGCATTTCTTTAGTATCTTCGCCTATGTTCAATTTACCCAAGTCTTGTAAGTTCGGTAAACCTTCTAAGAAAAGAATACGTTCGATGAGATGATCAGCGTGTTTCATTTCATCGATTGATTCGTGGTATTCCTTATCAGCAAGATGCTTCAAACCCCAGTCTTTATACATTCTGGCGTGCAAGAAATATTGATTGATTGCGACAAGTTCATTCCCAAGAATTTTATTGAGATGTTGAATTATGATTGGATCACCTTTCATGACAAAGCCCTCCTCTTTGGCTCTTCTAACTGTAGAACCAATTCCAGAGGTGTCAAAAAAAGCGAGTATTCTTTATAAGAAAACTAACTTGCCTGTTTGAACAGGTCTTTCGCGGTATCGTTAATGATCTCTTTTGCTGTTCGTACGCACTTTCCACATTGACTGCCAAGTGCCGTACACTTTTTTATTCCCTTTATATCGGTAATGCCTTCTTCTAAAACGAGCTTACGAATTTTTTTATCGGAAACTCCATGGCATAAACAAACGTACATACTAAAACCCAATCTTTCACTTACGCTTAATATAAAAAGGAATCATTCTTATTACCAGTTCTATTTTTAGGCAGGTTAGAACTTTTTGTTATAGGAAACTTGGGAGAAGCACTGCAAGTAATGAATGAATAGAAAGGAGTGTCGGAACCAAAATTCTAACTAATYGTATCTGCTGTTTTATAATTACCTAGTTGAGTTAAATCTTTATAAATTGCTTATAACCAAAATACAAAAAGGGAAGCCCAAAGCTTCCCTTTTTTAATGCAGTTCTTCTAACGAAGAGTGTGCAAAAATCTAAATGCTATTAAGCGAAGATTTTAGCTACAACACCAGCACCAACTGTACGGCCACCTTCGCGGATTGCGAAACGTAGACCTTCGTCCATTGCGATTGGAGCGATTAGCTCAACAGTCATTTGAACGTTGTCACCTGGCATTACCATTTCTACGCCTTCTGGTAGAGTGATRTCGCCTGTTACGTCAGTTGTACGGAAGTAGAACTGTGGACGGTAACCCTTGAAGAAAGGAGTGTGACGGCCGCCTTCGTCTTTAGAAAGTACGTATACTTCAGACTCAAACTTAGTGTGTGGGTTGATTGAACCTTTAGCAGAAAGTACTTGGCCACGTTCAACGTCATCACGCTTAGTACCACGTAGAAGTGCACCAACGTTCTCACCTGCACGACCTTCGTCAAGCAGCTTACGGAACATTTCAACACCAGTACAAGTAGTAAGAGTAGTTTCTTTGATACCAACGATTTCTACTTCGTCACCWACRCGTAGGATACCGCGCTCGATACGACCAGTAACTACTGTACCACGACCTTGGATTGAGAATACATCTTCAATAGGAAGTAGGAACGGTAGATCAACAGCACGCTCTGGAAGTGGAATGTAAGAATCTAGTGCTTCTGCAAGCTCAACGATCTTGTCTTCCCACTGCTTTTCGCCGTTTAGAGCGCCAAGTGCAGAACCTTGAATTACTGGAAGATCATCTCCTGGGTACTCGTACTCAGAAAGAAGTTCACGAACTTCCATTTCTACTAGCTCAAGTAGCTCTTCGTCATCAACCATGTCACATTTGTTCATGAATACGATGATGTAAGGGATACCAACTTGACGACCAAGTAGGATGTGCTCACGAGTTTGTGGCATAGGGCCATCAGTCGCAGCAACAACTAGGATACCGCCGTCCATTTGAGCAGCACCAGTGATCATGTTTTTAACATAATCGGCGTGTCCAGGACAGTCTACGTGTGCGTAGTGACGATCAGGAGTATCGTACTCAACGTGAGAAGTAGCGATTGTGATACCGCGCTCACGCTCTTCTGGAGCGTTATCGATAGATGCGAAGTCTTTAGCTTCACCACCGTACACTTTTGAAAGTGTAGTACAGATAGCAGCAGTTAGAGTTGTTTTACCGTGGTCAACGTGGCCGATAGTACCAACGTTTACGTGCGGTTTCGTACGTTCAAATTTTTCTTTAGACATGGGGTGTCCCTCTAGGTACGGATTTAGGTGGCTTAAGGCCACGTAACCAAAAATATGGCGTTAACTTTTCGAAAGGAGAAATAGGCTTTTGACTGGTGCTAATACCCAGAGTCGAACTGGGGACCTCACCCTTACCAAGGGTGCGCTCTACCGACTGAGCTATATCAGCACACAAGAATGAGTTGGAGCGTGCAGCGGGAATCGAACCCGCATCATCAGCTTGGAAGGCTGAGGTAATAGCCATTATACGATGCACGCAACACGTAACTCTTTTGAGCTATTTAACCTTTAGAATATGGTGGAGGGGGACGGATTCGAACCATCGAAGGCAGTGCCGGCAGATTTACAGTCTGCTCCCTTTGGCCACTCGGGAACCCCTCCAAATTTTTAGGCTTCCTTCTCGCTCTTTAAATAAGAGGGAAGAAAGTGGTGCCGACTACCGGAGTCGAACTGGTGACCTACTGATTACAAGTCAGTTGCTCTACCTACTGAGCTAAGTCGGCACAAGTGGGGCGCATTTTATTGGATGATTTTCCGCCTTGCAATACTTAATTTAAAAAAAATTAAAATTTCTTCTTCGGTTGAACGAAATACCAAGAATTAGAGCGAGTTTGCTCATGTATTTCTTTGTTCTACCGTGTAAGCCATTTAATTTATTCTCCGCTTGCTGTATTTTCGCTGCTCTTATAATTAATTTTCATAGAGCGTTGTATGAGCCCATTTATGTCTTTTGACCGTGCTGCATGGTCTGAACTAAGAAGTTCGGTACCAATGACGCTATCAGAGTCAGACTTAAAAGAGCTACAGGGTATTAATGAAAAGCTGACGATGGAAGAAGCCGTAGACATCTACCTTCCTCTATCTCGTCTCCTAAACTTATACGTCGAAGCAAGACAAAGTCGAAATTCTGTACTTCATCAGTTTTTAGGTAAGAGTGAGCATGCTCCACCTTTTATTATCGGTATAGCAGGCAGTGTCGCTGTTGGGAAAAGCACCACGGCTCGACTATTGAAAGCTCTGCTATCTCGCTGGGAAAATCATCCAAAAGTTGAACTAATAACGACAGATGGCTTTCTGTACCCAAATGAGGTTTTGGAAAGCAAAGGGATTATGTCTAAGAAAGGCTTCCCTGAATCTTATGACATAAAGCGACTGGTTGAATTTGTATCAGACGTCAAAGCCTGTAAACGCAATGTCAAAGCCCCTGTTTATTCTCATCTTACGTACAACATTACGGAAGAAGAGAAAATTGTAGACTTACCGGACGTTCTGATAATTGAAGGGCTAAACGTTCTACAAACAGGAACACCTGACTCTCACRAACCAAGGCGTGTGTTTGTTTCTGATTTTTTAGACTTCTCTCTATACGTCGATGCCGATAGCCAGCTTATTGAAAACTGGTATATAAAACGGTTCATGAAGTTTCGTGACGGAGCATTTGCCAAACCAGGTTCTTACTTCGGCCATTACACAAAGTTATCAGAGCAAGCGGCTATAGATAAAGCAGCAAGTATTTGGCAATCAATTAACGGGTTGAACCTAGAACAAAATATCCAGCCAACAAAAGAGCGTGCTCACCTGATCTTAAGAAAAGGTGAGAACCATACTGTTGAAGAAGTGTTATTGAGGAAATAGAGGAGTTCTACTCCTCTAATCATTTTTTCGTAAAGATATTTCTCCACCAATAAAGCTTTGTATCCCTTGTTCTGTTTTAAGAACGACGGCACCCTGCTCATCGATTCCCAAAACCTCACCTTCGATTTCACGTGGTCCGATAATAAGGCGAACCTGTCGGCCTAAGAAGTTATCTAACCGATTCCAACGTGGCACAAATTCATTCATACCATTTTGTTCGTAATCGATTAAAGAGCTACGAAGCGCTTCGATTAGCGATTTTGCAAGTGTATTCCTACTTGGCAAAGGGTCGGGAGACACCTGAGTTAACGAAGTCCATGGTTGATCGATATTATCAGTGCCACTTTCCATAGCAATGTTCAGTCCCATACCGATCACAAGATTAGCAGCCCCACCGGCTTGACCTGACATTTCTACCAAAATACCGGCAAGCTTTTTGTCGTTAAAATACAAGTCATTAGGCCATTTGAGCTTAATTCCATTGATACCAAGCTCTTCTAGCGCCTCAACTACGGCGACACCTACCACTAGGCTAAGTCCCATTGCCGCTGCCATTCCTGCATCTAGACGCCAGTACATTGATAAGTACAGATTAGAACCAAAAGGAGATACCCATTGGCGACCACGACGGCCACGGCCGCGAGATTGATATTCAGCTAAACAAACAGAACCAGATTCAAGGTTATTCACATTATCTAATAGATATTGGTTTGTAGAATCAATGACAGGGATAACACTGATTGTACTGTTATCTGAAGCTCCCTTAATAACATCCTCATCCAAGAGTTCTAGTTGCTGAGCTAACTGATAGCCTCGCCCTTGAACGCGGTAAATATCAACGCCCCACTCTTGAATACCCTTAATGTGTTTACTGATAGCCGCTCGAGAAATTCCTATCTTATCCCCAAGAGCTTCTCCAGAATGGAACTCACCGTCAGATAAGTGCTTTAACAATGCAATTTTAGTGTGGTGTTCTTTCATAAGTCACTACCTACAATTTGACTTAAATTGGTCTCAGCAGTCTTACCCATAAATCTAACCTCATGCTCCAGTACGATTTGATATTTTTCCAAGACAGCGTTTCGGATCAATTGAGCGAGCTCGATTATATCGCTTGGCTTGGCATCAGAAGCATTAGTCAAAACAAGAGCCTGATTAGGATGAACTTGTGCTCCGCCAACTGAAATACCTTTGAACCCACATTGATCAATTAACCAACCAGCAGCAACTTTGATCTTCTCCCCGACAGGGTGGCCAATAATATTGGGGTAAAGGTCCTTTAGCTGATCGAACTGATCAGATTCGATCTCTGGGTTTTTAAAGAAACTGCCCGCATTACCTACAACATTAGGGTCAGGTAATTTACTCGTACGGATTGCGCAGACCTCGTCAAAAATAGACTTAGGGGAGAGTGAGTTCTTACTAATTGCCTGTAATGGGCCATAGTGATTATAGGCTTTCCAGCACTTAGCCAGTTTAAGTCCAATTGCGACAACAACACCTTTGCCGTAAAAATCGTGCTTAAAGATAGAATCTCTATAACCAAACTGGCATTGTTCTGCCGTCAAACGAATCACTTCTAATGTGTCTAATAACAAAAAGTCGACGTACTCACATACGTCCTTTAGCTCAACGCCATAGGCACCAATGTTTTGAATAGGAGCAGAACCGGCACAGCCAGGGATCATCGCTAAATTTTCCAGACCACCGATATTTTGATCTATTGTCCAGCTAACCAAACTAGGCCAATCCTCACCACCATCAATATGTAGGTGATAATACTCCTCGCTCTCTTGAACAGATTTACCCAAAATTTGGTTAATAATAACCACTCCTTGATAGTGCTCTGTAAACAACATATTACTGCCTTTACCGATCACCAGTTTAGGCATGCCTTGCCATTCCTTTGACTGATAGACAGATTTTAGGTCATCGATTGAGGATGCTTTTACAAGCACATCACAGGTTTGATCCAACCCAAAAGTATGGAACGGTTTTAAGTTTGCATTCAGATTAAATTGCATGGGCATTGGCTATTAAATTAAACTTTAACCATTCTAACTTAGATAACCCTCATAGTGCAGCAGCTGAATGAACAACGTGATTATTGAACAACTCGATCCAATAAAACTGCCCTTAGTTAAGCGATTCTACAAAGAGCATTATCCATCAGGAAAAGCTAACCGAAGTGAGCTGATATTGACGCTCACTATTGATGCGAGCATACAAGGCGTAGTTAGGTTTAGAACAGTAGAAAATTATAGGTTGTTGACTGGGATGGCAATCAGTACAAATCACCGATACAAAGGACTCGGTCATTCTCTTATGAAACATTGCAAAAATGATGTACTAGGGAGCTCTGACTATTGTTTTGCGTATAGACATTTAGAGGCATTTTATAGCGCTCATGGATTTCAGTTGATTGATAGTTCCGAGTTACCTCACCCACTCCATGTTTTATATGAACGCTACACCAACAGTGGTAAAGATCTCATTCCAATGCATTTCCGACTAAATTGTTAGAGAATCTCTCTATTTTCTAGTATTGATATACATTACTTTGGTAAAATTGAAGGTTCGCAATTTTGCATATTTTTAGGGTAAAACAACCAATATGATTGCCAGTAGGAATCCATTCGAACAGTTGCCGACTATCGCGCAAGATCCTGATAAGTTTGAAGTACTACTTTCAGCACATGCATTTCGCACTCGCTTGTTAGATGCCATAAAAAATGCAACAAGCCGAATTTCTTTGGTTGCACTTTACCTTGAAGACGATGATGCAGGACGTGAGATCCTTACCGCCTTATATGAAGCTAAGCAGCGTAACCCTGAGTTAGATATAAGTGTATGTGTCGATTGGCACAGGGCCCAACGTGGCCTAATCGGTGCAGAATCATCTGAAGGCAATGCGGCTATGTATAAAGCCTTTGCTGATAGATACGAACATAAAATTCCCATTTATGGTGTTCCTGTTCGTGGAAAAGAAGTCTTTGGTGTACTTCACCTTAAAGGTTTTATCATTGATGACTCGGTTATCTATAGCGGTGCTAGCCTTAACAATATCTACCTTAACTATCATGATAAGTACCGTTTCGACCGCTACCATGTTTTAGACAACACTCACCTTGCTGACGCGATGTTCTCTTATGTACATGAGCAAATGATCGCTGATAGCGCAGTGTTTGATTTAGCAGATCCAAATAAGCCAACCACCAAGCAGCTTAAACCGGCCATTCGACAGTTTCGCTCATCACTTGCGCGTTCACAATATAGCTGTGACAACCAAGAAGTTTCGAGCCAGCAAGTAGCCGTGACCCCATTGGTAGGTATAGGTAAGCGTCGTAATCGTCTCAATCAAGGAATTAACCAACTTGTAGCACAAGCAAAAGATGAGATTTTCATCTGTACACCTTACTTTAACTTTCCCCCAAGTTTAGCGAAAGAAGTTAAAAAAGCGCTGAAACGTGGCGTTAAAGTGAGCATTGTCGTTGGTGACAAGACTGCAAATGACTTCTTTATTTCTCCAGAAGAAACCTTTAAGACGATCGGTGGCTTACCGTATCTATATGAGCTGAACCTACGTCGTTTTGCTAAAGCGAATGAAGCAAACATCGCAAGCCGTAAACTTTCTATCCATCTTTGGAAACACGATACAAACAGCTTCCACTTAAAAGGTATATGGGTAGATAAACGCTACATGCTATTAACGGGTAACAACTTAAACCCACGCGCATGGAAGCTAGATCTAGAGAACGGTATATTTATTCAAGACAACTACAATCACCTATCTGATAAGTTCCAATCTGAAGTAGACAACATCCTTCAACACACAGAACTTATTTGCACCTATAAACAACTAGATAAGGTCGATACTTATCCTGATGAAGTCCAGAAGTTGATTCGAAAGATCACTCGTGTAAAAGCTGATAGAGTCTTAAAACAAATCCTTTAGCCCGTTAGTTACCAGACATAATATCAACGCCTAGCAACGCTAGGCGTTTTTGTATCTACGAGATAGCGAGATAGCGAGATAGCGAGATAGCGAGATAGCGAGATAGCGAGATAGCGAGATAGCGAGATAGCGAGATATTTTGTGGGATTGATATGTTCTGTCAAATTCCAGACGTAAAAAAGCCCAAGTCTTTCGACTTGGGCTTAGTATAAGTGGCGGAGTGGACGGGACTCGAACCCGCGACCCCCGGCGTGACAGGCCGGTATTCTAACCAACTGAACTACCACTCCGCAGTGGTCAACTCACTAAGTGAGCGTCCATATCTCTAGATTGGTCAATCTAAAGATTAAATTTAAAGCCTGGCGATGTCCTACTCTCACATGGGGAAACCCCACACTACCATCGGCGCTATTGTGTTTCACTTCTGAGT
>NZ_JAKJSW010000055.1:0-22938 GCF_050337375.1 Vibrio makurazakiensis
GCGTAAAGTCAATCATATAAATAATGGCTGGCTTGGCAATAAAACACAGCAACGCGAGCAGGGCTGCTAGTGCACAGCTTACAAATACGTAACCCCAGGCGGTATTTTCTACACGCTGATAATTTTTAGCGCCGATCTCATTGCCTAGAATTATGGAAGCCGCGACGGCAAAGCCCATGAAGGCTGAAATCAAAATACTTTCTACTGGTGCGAGTAACGAGATGATTGCTAACTCACCAACACCCATTTGTCCGACAATTACGTTGTAAATTAAAATACCGCCCGCCCATGCAGTGTCATGGAGCAGCATTGGTATAGCGACCGTAAGGTATCTCTTTCTGTAGACTGGTAATACCGCGTCACGCCAATTATTAAGCGTAGGGAATAGATGAGCATAATGTTTCTTTGCGATTACTAGTAGGGCAATAGTTTGCACGAACCTTGATATGGTTGTACCGATCGCCGCGCCAACCACGCCTAGTTCTGGGAAACCAAACAGTCCGAAGATCAGTAGTGCATTTAGAGTCGCGTTAATGACTATCGCCCAAATACTAATTTTTGTCGGCAGTTTTGCTTCTCCCACGGAACGTAGTGCACTTTCTAATGGTACAACCACCACAGTACCAATAAGGCTGACCCCTGTTATCCAAAGGTAATCCGTTGCCAATCGGATGTAATCAGGGTCTGAGGCCACCACAGACACAACTGATTCAGGGGCCAATGTATAAATGAATACAAAAGGAATGATGGCAATAATCGACAATGCCCATGATTGCGCTAGCGTACGCCTAATTCCATTGAAGTCACCTGCACCAAAATATTGTGAAGCTAGCACGCTGACAGCACCACTAATTCCAGAAATCATGATCAAATTGAAGAAAAATATACGGTTACCAACACCAACTGCTGCTGTTGCTGAGTCCCCAAGTTGGTTGACCATAAAAATGTCGATAACACCTAGCAATGAGAACAGCATGGTTTGTAAAGAGACAGGCAGGCCAATTTGAATCAGTTTTTTCCAAAAATCCTGGTCTAAATTTTTATATGTCGTAAGCATCGCATTTCTCCTGTATCCGATATGAAAGGAGTTTATAGCGATTTATTGATTGTGTATTCTCTCGTTTAATCACAAACTTTTGTCAAACTATCAACATGAATGAAAAGTTAGAACATTATGAAATTTCCGATAAAACACATCAAGAGTTCATAGAGCAAAGTCATGTCTTAGGCTTGGAAGAACGTGGCATCGTTCAGTGTGGGACTGCGTCTTGTCGAGAGTTCTTTTCTGTCTATCGTAAGCACCAACAAAAGCACATGCTGTTATTTACTGTTAGAGGTAAAGGATGGTTGGAAAGCGGAAACTGTCGTTACGTGTTGGAGCCAGGGTCTTGTATTACTGTGCCTGCAGGTATTGAAAATGGATTTGGGATTGAAGAGGAAACTTGGCAAATATCGTGGATATTTCTTTCACCTGAGAAGCATTGGGAAAATGTCGTGACTGATGAAGTGACGTATACACTTTCCCCTGCCGCAGAAGTTGTCACTGCATGCATTCATACCTTACTTCGAAGTATTTCACTGCCTATCAATTTAGGCGGGGAAATAGCCATTCACAGTGTCGCTCAAATTGAAGCAATTATTAATGCTCCGATTCCACAAGAACAATCACGAAATTCTGTTCGATTAAGAAGGGTATTTGAGAACGTGCAAAAGCAATTACATAAGGAATGGACGGTTCAGGAACTTGCGGGTCTGTTCCCATGCTCGGAACCTCACTTTCATCGATTATGTCAGCAGTATTTTTCTCGTGGGCCTATGAATCATATAATGAGGATGCGAATGGAATACGCCGCACGGCTTATTAGGTCAAGTGATTGGTCAATCCAGCATATAGGTGAAATTGTTGGTTATCCGAACGCGGCTAATTTTAGCACTCGCTTTAAAGCGTGGTCAGGCATGACCCCGAGACAATTCAAAAAAATGGCTCCTTAATCATCTTAAACTGCTAATCAACGAAGCCAAATTTTTCTAACGCATGTTCTACTATCTTTACAAGTTGATCAGCTTAACACCGACCCCAATACGTGTTTGCGATAGGTTGTAGTCAATCATAGTTTCACCATAACCATGATAAGCCTGTACATAAAACCCAATGACTTTACTCATAGGAAAGTTATACCCAGCTTCAATGCCGCCTTTATTTGATGAGAAATTGTAGAAACCACGTGTATTGAACTCACCAAAACCTGAATGCATTTTGAACCACATTTCGTATGGCGCGTAATAGTCATCGATATCGTCTTGTTCTGTCCTTAATATAACCCAGGTGTGAATGCCATATTCGATCGGGCCTTGAAAGCGTTCTAACGCTATATAGCCACGATCCCAGCTGCGTGATATTGCACCAGCTCTACCATTCGATTCGTGCTTATAACCGACTTCAAAATGGTTAAAAACAAGCATGTTAGATTGGTTGGCTATAAACAGTTGTGGCTTATAGTTGGTTTCTCTAAATGGTGAAGAAGCATCCGAATTTAAAGCCTGCCACAGGGACTTTTGTGTATAAGAGGCCATTAATGCCGTGTTACTTGCAAGAGGCAGTATCGGGACGGACGCTGAAAACTGAAATTTGATTTCAAAGAAATCTACGTCTTCTTCCTCTGCACCTAAAGGAGCATAAGCCTCGGTATTTATATCTGAAGTGTACGTAGCCAGTGCATAACTATCTTCATAAGAAGAAAGGGTTGAAATGCTTTTTGCCTGTAATGCACACGAGCAAAGCAATAAAGCAAGATATCTAAAGTTCATCAATAACCTTTATATTGGTATTTATACGGCAAGCGACGGCCGAATTCAGTAATAATACACCGTTCCAATAGTTGTAAGCAATTAATGAGCCATCGAGTGAATCTGTGATAGATATTTACGTAGTCGTAAACTTATGAAGACGGTTATGGTGGGAATATGAGCTTACGGTGTTTTGGGGGTTCTTAAATTGTAAATAAAATGATAACGTGGAGATCATTACTTGAATTTCAAAGGGTTGTGACTTTCATGCTATCACATCTATCAAAACCAACATTAGATCCTATTCTTTCACTCTCTGTTGCTTATCGTAACGATGCTCGCACAGATAAAGTCGACCTTGGCGTTGGTGTTTATCGTAATAACCAGGGCGAAACACCAATTATGAAAGCGGTTTCGATGGCGCAGGACATCGTTGTCGAGAGCCAAAAAACCAAAGCGTATGTTGGGTTAGCTGGCTGCGAAGAATTTAACCAAGGCATGATTGATTTGCTTCTTAAAGGCACGTCTGCAATGGACCGAGTAGCTGCAGTGCAAACCCCTGGAGCAAGTGGCGCACTTCGTATGCTCGGTGATTTAATGAGCCTTGCTCAGCCAGATACTACGGTTTGGATCTCAAATCCTAGTTACGTTAATCACAAACCTGTAATGGAAGCAGCAGGTCTTAAAGTTAAGTACTACTCTTACTTTAGCCCTGAAACGAAACAGGTTGATATCGCTCGAATGCTTGATGATTTGTCAAAAGCTGGGCCGAAAGATGTTGTACTGCTGCATGGTTGTTGTCATAACCCGACAGGGGCTGATATTGATTTCTCAGCTTGGCAGGAAATCACTAAACTTTCACAGAAAAATGGTTTTGTTCCTTTCGTTGATATCGCTTATCAAGGTTTTGGGGATGGGCTAGAAGAAGACGCAAAAGGTCTTCAACATATGGCAAATAATGTTGAAGAAATGCTAATCACAACCTCATGTTCAAAAAACTTTGGTTTGTATAGAGAACGTACTGGCGCTGCAATTGTTATTGGTAAAAATAGTGACCACGTAACGAATGCTAAAGGTAAACTACTGACATTAGCTCGTTCCACTTATACTATGCCGCCTGATCATGGTGCGGCTTTAGTGAAAACTATTTTGCAAAATCAAGATCTAACAAGTATCTGGAAGCAAGAATTAAGTGAAATGCAGCAGCGTTTGTTAAATCTAAGACAAAGCTTATGTAACGAGTTGAGAAATAATCACAATACTGCACAATTCGATTTTATTGAAAGCCATAAAGGCATGTTTACAGTATTAGGCTTCTCTCAATCTCAAATGGTTCAACTGCGTGAAGAATTTGGGATCTACGGTGTTGATGATGGTCGTATTAATATCGCAGGCCTATCTGAAACTCATATTCCTTATGTTGCTAATGCTATTGCCAATGTATCCAAATAAACGGTGAACTTATGAATAAAAGAAAAGCGCTGATTGCATTATTGATGAGTGGTGGATTAATGGCTTGTTCAACAACGAGCCCGATTACTGAAGAGACAGATAAAACCGATAAAACTACTGATACCTCAACGGAAGTCGTTGTAGAAAAACCAGTAGAACCAGAAGTGACTCCTGAAGAGCCAAAAGTTGAAGAGCCGGTGAAGCCGAAACCTCCGGTTGTAGAAACAACTAAGAAAACGGCAGACGGAAAGTTGATTCTTGGTGAAGAAGAGTGGGTTTTTATTCCTGGTCTTAAAGAAACGTTTAAAGCTCGTGTAGATACAGGAGCAACAACTTCATCAATTAGCGCTGTCGATATTGTCCCATTTGAAAGGGATGGCAAAGACTGGGTTAAGTTTAAAATTGAACATGATGGCATCAATAGTAAAGAGTTGAGCTTACCTGTTGAACGATGGGTGAAGATCAAACAGTCAAGTGCTGAAGGTACTCAGGAACGTGCGGTTATCGCTGCGTGGATCCAGATTGGTGACTTAAAAGAAAAGACAGAGTTTACTTTAGCTGATAGAACTCATTTAAAGTTCCCATTGCTACTGGGTCGTAGTTTCTTCCGTGACATCGCTGTTGTCGATGTAGGCCAGAAATACGTACAAGACAAGATTCGTAAGTAAATAAAAGTTTAAAAATAAAAAGCACCGAAAGGTGCTTTTTTTATGCCTAAAGCAAATCATTTACTCTGTCACAAATACTGAGAGTCATTAGTAATCATTGCTCTAGTACAAAGTTCGATGTCTATACTTAACACTTGTAGCCATTAACTCGCGAGGCGATAGCTATTGAAAGTTAAACTTTTATATATCTCTTTGTTTGGGTTTATTGCGGTGTTTTATTTAGCCGCAATCAAGTACATGGCGATTTTGGATAACGACTTTATAGCGATTTATTTGACCTGGCTTGTTGAAATCGGCAGCAGGTCAGGGATCAACTTTAGTTATGACAGTTATTCAATGATGTTTGGCTTAGTGTTTCCACTGATATCAACCTTTGAAGAGAACATTAATGTTGTCTACGTTTTCAGAATAATAAATGCGCTGATTATTATACTCATCTCATTACAGCTTTATCTGTTAATGAAAATAGTGGTGCAAAAATATGTAGCACTTTGCTCAATCGCAGTTCTCTTACTGACAACGGTAATGTACACAAGAGGCATCGATATTAGACCAGATATTTTTGTTTTATTTATCTGGCTACAAATTATATTGATGCTTGCTCATGAGAGGTCGTTGGGTAACGTATTACGCATGTTCATTGTGGGATTCCTCTATGGGATGGGGTTTTTATTTAAAGCTAAGTCTTTGATTATAACTGTGCCTATGGTCATATTGTTTTATGGCGGATGTATCCATAGTGGCATGTCGGTGCTCAGGGCGATACGCTCATTACTGACTATTTTAGTTGGTTGCTTCGTAGCTTTAGCCATTTACTTTCTACGAGCCAATATTAATGGGCTAGATGAAGTGTACAGTGCAGGTTTCCAGCTTATCTCTCATTCGTTTGGCAACGATGATGATGCCGGGTTGAAAAGTGTCGTAATTTTTAACGCAATARAGGCAGACTTCGGCTACTGGCTATTTTTCATATTTGGTTGTTATATTGTAGCTAAAAACTACGCTAAATATCACACAAGCCAACTGCTGCTGTTTATGGCTGTCTTTACTCTGATCGTCTTGTCAGTTGTTATAAATCCACACTATTACGCTTATAACCTAGTCTCACTGTATTCATTAATGATCATAATATCGTGCGTCTATATCAAAATCCCTCTAGATAAGAGCTTCTTTTCATCAAATAAGCTCAAGATTGTATCGGCATTATTGATTAGCTCTTACTTAATGATTAAAGCGTTCGTAGGAATTGTAGAAGTGACTCGTTACACCATTGATCACCAATTAGCACTAAACAAGTTCATTAAAGAGAACGTAAGCACTTCCCGTTCAATTTATGCGTATGGGAATATTGATAAGGTTAAGTGGTCTCAAGTTCACTGGATTGGCTACGCCCATAGTAAAGGTAATTCAGGGAATCAGTCTTACAATGTATGGAAGGAAATTAAGAAAACCGCTCCGATATTGGTGATCTTGAATTACAAAATGCTTAGTAAATTAAGCGCGTCTGATAGAAAAGATTTGTTTGAGCATTACGCTTACTTAACACCGCAAATTTTGACACCAGGGATCAGCACGCAAGGGTTGATGAAAGGTCGATTATTGCTCTCTGGTCGTTATAAGCTGACCAACAGCGAAGAAGCATCGTGTCGAGTCGACGATAAAGTCATTGCACATGACACTATCCTTAGGCTGAAAAGGGGGCGACATACGCTTGAGTCTTCTACCGGCCGTTGTGCTTTGAAGTTCAATTTTGACGACGATGCCGTCAACAAACTTATGATGAGCAATCCAAATATGTTGCCGTATTTAGTCACTCCACGGAGCTGATTTCGCTTCAACTCGTTACTCTCATAAAAATGCCTCCATGCAGGAGGCAAAAATACTATCTTCTTAGCTATGTACATAAGTTACGCAGTCTCTACATTACGCCTTACATTGCGGCCGAGTGGTTCCGTAGTTAGGCAGAGTCTTTATCGTTGCTTGTAAATCTTTAATACGAGTATTGTGCGATGGGTGTGTAGACAGCAATTCAGGTGGTGCGCTTCCACCAGATGCTTTCGCCATGTTCTGCCATAAATCAACACTTTGGTTTGGGTTGAAGCCAGCTTTAGCCATGTATTCTAAACCAACAATATCAGCTTCAGACTCCTGAGTTCGTCCGTAAGGTAGAATCACACCGTATTGAACACCTAGCCCTAAAGCTGCCATCGTTACACCTTGATATTGGCTGTACTGTGAAGCGCCAACAGCAATATTGGTGAGCTGTAATCCGGTATTAGCGAGTTGAGACTGTGATAAACGTTCGTTACTGTGGTCAGCTAAAACGTGTGCGATTTCATGCCCGATAACCGTTGCCAATTGATCTTGGTTGACCGCCACTTTCAGTAAACCTGTGTATACACCAATCTTTCCTCCCGGTAGAGCAAATGCATTCACCTGGTCACTGTCAAAGACAACCACTTCCCAATTATTGAATCCCTTTTGCTTTGGGATATATTGGGTAATGCTATTAGAGACACATTGAACATAGGCATTGGTTTTTGCGTCTTTACTGATTGGCTGTTCTTTCTTCATCTGCTCGAATGATGTCGCACCAAGCTGATTCATGTCTTGATCTGAAAAAAGCAGTAACTGATTACGTCCAGTTGGAGAGGCACTACAGGCCGTTAAGCCAGCAACCACAAGCAGAGTCGCTGCTTTGATCCATGTAGTCATAGGATATCCCTCATATATTACGATATTTACTCATGTTAACATCAACTTGCGTGATAATTAAAACAACGATTAAGGATTCATACGTGAGTATTTGGAAAAAACCATTAGATTTAGAGTCCCTTAACGCGACATCCAAAAATACATTGATAGAGCACCTTGAAATTGTCTATACCGAAATTACAGACGATTCACTAGTTGCAACTATGCCTGTTTGTCACTTCACTCACCAACCGCTAGGTATGCTACATGGTGGGGCGTCTGTGGTATTAGCGGAAACATTAGGTTCTCTTGCTGCAAATTACTGTGTACCTGAAGATTCATACTGTGTTGGGTTAGACATTAACGCCAACCATGTCAGGGCAATGCGAGAAGGGCATGTGATTGGTGAAGCTAAGCCGATACACTTAGGCGTTTCAACTCAAGTTTGGCAGATCAACATAACCGATGAGCGTCAGCGTTTAGTATGCACAAGTCGTCTGACTATAGCGGTCAAAAAGCACAAACGTCGTTAGCTAGAAGCTGTATAAATTAGAGAGTAGGAATCATTTTGGTTATTGATTTTAAAAGCGGAAAAATTATCGCAACACCTCATGAAATCGTCGTACGTTTAGATGGTGAGCATCGGGTGACGTTACAAGCCCAAACCGATGCAATTCAATTGATAGGCAAGGGTGCTAACGTCATTTCGGTAAACGGTGCAGAGTGCAAGTGGTCGATAAAACTCGATAATGAAGCTCAACTTACTGAACTCGCTCAGGCAATTGGCATCGCTATTTTGTAATCTAATTGAGTGATCGTGCCGATTTACTTGGAAATCTCCCATATCAAACTTGCGTAATACTTATAAAATGAGGAAACTATCATAATCGTATGTTAATGATGATTTCCTCTTTATGAGCAGCCCTAGACTGAGAGTCCAATTCGAAAAGCTTTTCGAACATTTTGATGGCAAAGACAGTGGTATCCAACTTGAAGATATTACCGATGTTCTTTGTTGTACCCGCCGTAATGCCAGRATCGTTCTTAACAAATTAGCAGAAGAAGGCTGGGTTGAATGGCATCCAGCAGCGGGGCGCGGAAAACTATCATCATTAATTTTTAAGCGTAACAGAAACGATGTCAGCGAGAATCTAGCTCGCCGTTATCTTGAAGAAGGTAAGGTCGGCCAGGCGCTTGCTGTATTAGATAGTGATGCTGCGAAGCTTACCCAGGTACTACAAGGTTACCTAGGAGTTCAGTATCAGGAAGGGGAACAAGTTGTTCGCTTGCCTTATTATCGTCCTCTTTCAATGCTCGATCCCCTCAAATCTATGCGCCGATCTGAGCAGCATATTGCTTGTCAGGTGTTCAGCGGGCTAACTAGGCTTGATGATAATGGTGAACTCCAGCCCGACCTCGCTCATTCTTGGCAATCTATTACTGATTGTCATTGGCGTTTCTACTTAAGGCCTGGGGTTAGGTTCCATAATGGTGAGCCGCTTTTAACCCAATATGTTGTTGATGGATTGAATCAACTAGAACCACTGAATAYGTTTTCTCATATTCGTGAAGTGTCATCGCCTGCGGCATGGGTGGTTGATGTCTTCCTTACTCGTCCCGACAAGTATTTCCCTTTAGCGTTGACCGAGTCGAACGCTAAAATTACGCTGCCAAACAGTTTACGTAGTGATGACTATGATACGAAACCTGYTGGCACTGGCCCGTATAAGCTTGAAACTAACGACGATAAACGCCTTATTCTACAAGCATTTGATGGCTACTTTGGCTTTCGTCCATTAATGGACCGCGTTGAGGTTTGGGTTGTCGACGAAGCTTATTCTTCCATGGTTTTCCCTAGTTTAACGAAACCTACGATTTCTGACCGAGGTTCTAGTGACGAAGTTGAACTTGATCCCGGGTGTACTTATTTATTACTCAATCGTAGAAATGGCATTGCTAAAGATCCTCAATGGGCAGAGTACCTAGCAAGTGCGTTAAGCGCATCTAACTTATTCACTCATATCCCACAGTCTACAGTGATTGAGTTGGGTGTTTTGCATGCTTATGGCTTAAAACCCGGTTGGTATGACGTGATGCCCGACCAAGTGATGGCGGCTCCTAAATTAGATAGAAAACTAAAGATCGCGTATCAGCCTCAACATCCAATGTTTCCGACGGTTGCGAAAGCAATTACGACTATCCTAAAAGAAAGTGGTATCGAGGTGGACTTTATAACCTATGATTTAGAGCCTCCAAAACCAGAAGACGTAGATGTTTGGATAAAACCGATGGGGATTGCCAACAATCGAGATGATGCTCTCGCGGGTTGGTTACTTGATTACAGTGATATTCAGAACTTAAGCCCACACGATGACTTTGATCATTGGTGCCACTTAGTTGATCGTTGGCGATCAGGTGAATTTGAACAGTTTCCAGCACGTAAAATCGGTAAAGAGTTGGTGAGCAGTAATCAGATTGTTCCAATGTTCCATTGCTGGCTTGGTGTTAATAAAGACCAATGCGGTACGTTACAAAATGCAAAATGTAATGCACTAGGTTGGTTTGATTTTAGCCAAGTCTGGGTCAAACCCGAATTACCAAATTAATGAAAGTTACCTAATGAAAAACTCTGCTATTAAAACATCGATGTACTTGCTGGTGGCATTGATTGCCTTTGCCGCAAATTCAGTATTATGTCGCTGGGCATTAGCGGAAGGGGCGATTGATCCATACAGCTTCACTTTTATTCGGATTGTATCAGGCGCTATCACTCTATTAGGTTTAGTTGTCCTATTCAGACCAAAAGGTTTTTCATTTAWAGCCGCAAAAAACTTAGTGAGTGTGCGTGCTACAACTGTATTACTTGCTTATATGTTTGGTTTCTCATTTGCCTATACTGAGTTAGGGGCCGGGCTAGGGGCTCTTGTACTTTTTGTCGCCGTACAATTTACGATGATTTTAATGCACCTCAAGTCTGGCAATAAAATGTCTTACCTGGAATGGTTTGGCATTTTTTGCTCTATCGGCGGTTTCATTTATTTATTGTCTCCTAACTCTTCTGGCTCTCAATTAGAAATGTACTCCATTTTACTCATGGTATTGGCTGGAGTGAGCTGGGGTTTTTACACATTACTTGGCAAAAAGACTGACCAACCATTGGTTGCAACAATGGTTAATTTTGTTGTTGCTGCGCCTGTAGCATTGAGCTTTTTTCCCATATTTACTGATTCAATAACGGCTAACGCACAAGGTGTAATTTATGCGGTTATGTCAGGAAGCATCGCCTCAGGAATGGGCTATGCCTTGTGGTATAAAGTGCTGACGAATATCTCTACCGTTGTGGCATCCGTAGCGCAGTTATCTGTGCCTGTTATTGCGACAGTGGGCGGGGTGTTACTGCTTTCTGAACCTTTGACTGTTCATTTCTCTATCTCATCAGGCATTATTCTATTTGGAATTGCTTGTGTAATCCTTTCTCCTGTCATTTTTAAAAGGTCGAAAGTCGCCAATTAAAAGCTAAAGATCGTTTAAAGTAACCCATCAAAGACATGGCAATCCTACCAACCTACCTAGTATTTAAGAACATATGGCTAAACCAAATAAGAAACAACCAACCAAAACAGTCGACATTTACTGCGCAAAATGTAAGGCACAACTTTTCAAATACCGTAAAGGCGGTAAGGGTGCGTTAGTAAAGTGTTTTAAGGAGCGCATTGTTGAAGATTACACTCAACAGCCATGTCATTGCCCAGCCTGTGGAATTGAATTTGCCCGCGATACCTTAGTTAGGGGGACACCAGCGTTCAAAATGATTGGCGGTAAGGTCACATTTAAGTAGAACGATATTATATCCATACAAACAAATTGAATCCTCAGTTTGCTTATATGGCATAAAGAATGACTTATAGAAGTTTAAGTGCGACTGACTCATAAGGTTTTAGTGACAGTGTAGCGTTTAATCGCGAATACGTATCGTAGTTCTTTATCAAACATTCAACGTTTCGGTCTTGGAACTCGGGTGGCAATTCAACAGAACAGGCTTCATGACTAAAATTACAGAATATGACTATCTGTTCACTTTGATCATGGAGGAGGTAAGCCAATATCGAAGGGTGATCTTCGAGTAGTGGTTCAAATTGGCCATAAACAATACAAGGGTGCTGCTTTCTTAGCGCTATTAGAGCTTGGTAATGATAGAAGACAGACTGCTTATCTTCTAATGCTTGTTCGACGTTTATTTGTTGATAGTTTGGATTAACTCCAATCCAAGGTGAATCTGAGGTGAACCCTGCATGCTTCGAACTGTTCCATTGCATTGGTGTTCTAGCATTATCTCGGCTGTTTTCATGAATCGCATCCATCATTGTTTGATGAGTTACGCCAGATTCCGTTTTAACCTGATAAAAGTTGAGCGTCTCAATGTCTTTATATTCACTTAAAGTCTCGAACCTTACGTTAGTCATGCCGATCTCCTCACCTTGGTAGATATAAGGAGTGCCTTTCATAAAGTGTAAAGCTGTCGCTAACATTTTGGCTGACTCGATTCGATAGCGTTCATCACAACCAAATTTAGACACGACACGCGGTAAGTCGTGGTTATTCCAAAAAAGGGAGTTCCAGCCATTATCTTGTAGCTCAATTTGCCATTTAAAAAGTACGCGCTTCAAATTGATTAGGTTTAAAGGGGTTGGACGCCACTTATCGCCATCTTCCCAGGTGAGCGTTATATGCTCAAACTGAAAGACCATCGACAGTTCTTCACGCTCAGGGGCGCTATATAACTTAGCAATTTCCGGTGTCGCACCCCATGTTTCACCAACGGTTAGCAGCGCTTTACCGCCGAATGTTTCTCGATTCATTTCCTTCAACAAGGGGTGCAAACGAGTTCCGTTYCCTGTGACACCGTTATCAATTTCTTTGCCGATAAGGTCAATGACATCAAGCCTAAAACCACCAATTCCTAGTTCAATCCACCAATTCATCATGTCATGAATCTGTTTTTGAACGGCTGGATTTTCCCAGTTTAAATCGGGTTGACGTTTTGAGAATAGATGGAAGTAGTATTGCTCAGTATTGTTATCCCATTGCCAAGCACTACCACCAAAAACCGAACCTTGAGAATCCGGTGGGGAGCATTGTTGTTCGGCTAAGGAAGAATATTGTGCATCTCGCCAAATATAGTAGTTACGATACGGGTTATCTTTCGACTTTTGCGCTTCTTTAAACCAAGGGTGTTCATCTGAGGTATGGTTGACGACTAAATCCATGATGACCTTAATACCACGCTGTTTTGCCTCACGTAGTAATCGTTTCATATCTTCCATCGTGCCGAACTCTTCAGCAATGGCTTGGTAATCTGAAATATCGTAGCCATTGTCATCCATTGGTGACTGATAAACAGGAGAAAGCCAAATGACGTTGATACCCAGTAAAGATAAGTAGTCGAGTTTACTAATTATTCCATTAAGGTCGCCAATACCGTCGCTGTTGGAATCATAAAAGCTACGAGGGTAAATCTGGTAAACGACCGCGCTGTGCCACCATTCTTTTTTCATTTCTTTTTACCTATTTAATCAGACACAACGACTATATAGAAGACAAAGCAAACCGAAAAATAGCGTTACAAGTTACTTGTATAGATATTTTCTATATCGAAGCGATACTCACCCCGAGAAATTTCTAACATATCGCTGTTTATGTATGGCAAAATCTATATCTACTTGATTTCAGTAAAGTGATTGGAATGAAAAAAGCAGAACTCTATTTTTTAACTGTTGCTATGCAAGGGACAATAAAATCGGCAGCGGAAGTTCTTAATATTGCGCAACCATCGTTAACAAGCTCGATAAAGAAACTTGAATTGGAGTTAGGTGTTGAATTGTTGATTCGCCACCCTAGAGGTGTAGAACTCAGTACATATGGTAAGCATTATTTTCAGTATGTAGAAAAGCTCAAATTAGATCATGATCAAATGGTACGTCAGCTTTCTGAAATGAAGTTGCGTCAACAAGGTAAGCTGAAAATTGGGACAGGTGAAGCATGGTGGGAGCTATTTGTAAAAAACGCGATTCTGTCGTTTCAGCAACACGCCCCTCAAAGTTCACTTCACATTGAATTCGGTAATAACCTAAATTTGATGTCTCATCTTATACAAGGTGACATAGATTTGTTTATCGGCCATGAGATCCACGGTTTAGATGAGAAGCATCGAGTTCGATTTATCCCGATCCTTCAAGATAGGGAAGCCGTTTACGTGCGCGCTGGCCATCCAATTTTTAGCTCTCTTCCAAAAGGTTTCGAGAAAAATGTGGGGGTTGAAGTAAATGATGAAGTGAAACAACTGACAAGTGATTACCCTGAGTTGAGAGTAACGTCCGATCATACTCGCAATCGGTCAATACTATCGATACCACCTAAGACGGTAACGAATAGCAATACAACATTCGACATTGACTCTTTGTCTGCAGCCATCGATTTCCTCAAATCTACGGATGCGATTATGCCTTATACGGCTGAAATTCAAAATTGGATGGAGAGCCAAGGTATCGTTGCTCTATACGTTAAGAGGTTTCGCAAAGGTAATGTGGGGATCTACACTAAGGAAGAAGCATCAACTGAGCTAAGTAGCCAGTCTGTTAACGCTTGTATTCAAGAGATCAAAAAGGCGTATCGCAATGCAAAGTTTTAGGTCTGAAAATAGGTTTATAGTGGGAATGAAACAATGAGCAACGAGACAAACAGCGGTATTGTTTTGACAACCGTTGGGTCAAAGACACAAGCCAACCTAGTTATCGAAGCTCTATTAACCAAAAAGCTCGCTGCCTGTATTCAAGTGCTTCCTATAGAAAGTCACTATGTTTGGGAGGGTAAGATCTGTAATGACGAAGAGCTACTTCTGGTGATAAAAACGACAAAGGTATTATATAACGCTGTTGAAGAGACAATTTGTGAAAAACATGAATATGACGTTCCACAAATTGTCCAAGTTTCAATTAGCGATGGATTCAACCCATATCTAAGTTGGATAGAGCAAGTAACGGCAAAGTGAAACTAGAAACCAGTTTACTTGATATGCCCTTGTAGGTGCATGAGCATTAATGAAACGATCGCACCGCTGGTATCGCACAGCATGTCTTTTTGCGCATCCCATATATCGCCTTGAGAACCTAAAAATGCGATACCTTCATCGCCACCAGCGATAGCGGCATACCACCACTCGATGATCTCATAGCCGGCAGCAATACTCATGATTGCAAACAAAGCGAAGAGCGATGCTAACATAGGTTTGCATAGCTTATTTTTGATTAGATACTCAGCTAGAGGGTAGGCATACAAGCCAATAGAAAAGTGTGCTACTCGGTCAAAGTTATTTCGGTCAGAACCGATCAGATTGTTAAACCAATCAAATGGCACTTCGGCAAAGGTATACTTTGCACCCACGGTATGCAGAATTAGCCAAATAAACATGAGGACATAAGCTGTTTTACTAAAAAGATGCTTCGCTGATACCCACCAAATTCCAACAAGAATCAAAATTGCTGGGATAATTTCGGCAAACCATACGGCGCGAGAAGCAGGGGCAATGGCTGAAAATAGGAATACCAGAGCATAAATGGTACTTAGTGCATACAAAGTCAGTTTTTTATTTTTTAGTGACGTATCCATTGATAACTCCTGTTTACTTTTCTTTATCATGGCATACAAATGAACACCGTTCAATTGTCGTTATATGGCGTCAATAATTACTAATTCTGTTGGAAATTGAACGTAAAGCCCACAAAGTAACCTAACGATTCCTTACATTTCATTAAAGTTTGATTTACGTATATCGCATCTCTAAAATCACTGCACAATTACTACAAAAGAAAGAAAGTCATGAAACTGGAAACTGTCGATTATCTTGCTGAAGATGCAGCTGAACAATTCGTAAAATCATTACGTGAAACTGGATTTGGTGTTTTGAAAAACCACCCTGTCCCTAAAGAGCTGGTAGAGTCAATTTACGAAAATTGGTACCAATTCTTTATCTCTGAAAAGAAGAATGACTTTCACTTTAACGTAGAAACACAAGATGGTTACTTTCCGCCATCTGTGTCTGAAGTGGCAAAAGGCCATACAGTTAAAGATATCAAAGAATACTTCCATGTTTACCCATGGGGTCAAATTCCTGCTGAGCTAAAAGAACAGATCCTAGACTACTACACACGTGCCAATGCATTTGCAGAAGAGCTTTTAGGTTGGGTCGAGGCTCATGCGCCTAAAGAAGTTCAAGATAAGTTCTCTATTGCACTTTCAGAAATGATTAATGGCAGTGAGCAAACTTTACTTCGTGTACTTCACTACCCACCAATGCAGGGCGATGAAGAGCCAGGTGCAATTCGTGCGGCTGCTCATGAAGACATTAACTTACTAACTGTTCTACMAGCAGCGAACGAACCTGGACTACAAGTTCAATCGAAGGACGGTGACTGGTTAGACGTACCTTGTGATTTCGGTAACTTGATTATCAATATTGGTGACATGCTTCAAGAAGCATCAGGTGGTTACTTCCCATCTACAACTCACCGTGTAATCAACCCATCAGGTGCACGCCAAGAGAAGTCTCGTATTTCGCTACCTCTATTCTTACACCCTAAGCCGGAAGTAGTGCTTTCTGAGAACTACACGGCAAATGAATACTTGATGGAACGTTTACGTGAACTAGGCGTAATCTAAATAAGCGTTTATTCTTTTAAAAGGTCAGCAGTTGCTGGCCTTTTTTGTTGGTCGCTTCAAGAAATAGAGACCGAAATGTAATCCTACTCGACAAACGGTTAGCTATGGATTTCAATTAATAGAGTGAATCTTTTAGGTACGACTTTATATGTCAGAAAATCAGAACGTCAGCGCAACTTTCCAAACTTATATGGAAAACCCATTATTGTGGCCAATATTGGAAGTACTGAGAAAAAAACCAAGTGGTTGGAAGGTGCATACTTTATCGGCGCACTTGAACGAACTTGGTTTGGTACCGATTCTAGATGGCCTCCCTGAAAAGGATCTTTTTAAGCGTAATTTCTTAATCATGAATGCTTTATATCAACTTCAAGAAACACTTTATCCAGACAATTGGCTGCAGGTTTGTGCGATGGATATAGTACTCATGCCAAGTCAGCATGCTTCTTCTCATGCGGTTGATCATGAAGATCCTTTACGTGATTATTATGTTCACTGGCATAACTATGAAGCTGAAGAAGGGGAAGTCAAAAGATTACTTAATGAATTTTGGACTCGCTATCGAAAATTTGTTGGTAGTACGAATGGCGTTGATATGGATAGAGCAAAAGCCCTTAGCCTATTCGAACTGCCTCATGATGCTACGCAACCTGATATTCGAAAGCGTTGGCGTAAGCTAGCGCTAAAATGGCACCCAGATAGAGACAACGGTAATACTGCGAAATTTCGAGTTCTTTGTGAAGCTTGGAATGTATTAAGGCACTGATATAACTGACAACGAATTATTGATCAAAAGCCCCATGCACTTTGTTTTAGTGGATGGGGCTTTTCTATGCAGCATGGATTATTTGAGTAGGCTATAACCTCAATGAATCATGCCTCACTCAAGAAAAATCATTAGGATGGATTTTTACTTATCTTCTTTTCGTGCTCAAACGCGTAATCGAGCACTTTTCTTATATAAGGAGCACCCACTCTAGAGCCACCATTACCGTGCTCTAAAACTACCGTCGCGACATATTTTGGGTCATTGTATGGCGCAAAGGCGGTGTAAAGACCGTGATCCAGTAGGTTTCGAGCAAGCTTTTTGGAGTTATATACCTGGTTCTTATCAAGCCCAAACACTTGTGCCGTACCGGATTTACCACCACTGATGTAGTCTGCCGTTTTAAAAGCTCTTCTGCCGCTACCGTGACTTCCATGGTTAACTAACCTCATTGCGTTGATCGGGATATCCCATACGCGATCTGGAACTTCTTCAATCGAAGGCAAAGTTTTAATCTTTACAGAGCGTTGTTGATCAAAGTCTTCACCGTGGTTCATGGTTGCTTTTAAGATATGCGGTGGCATTACTTTCCCATGATTGACTAATACGGATGTTGCTTTAGCTAATTGCATCGGCGTTGCAGTCCAGTAACCTTGTCCGATACCAATTGGTACCGTGTCGCCTTGATACCAAGGTGTACGATAACGAGCCATCTTCCAGTCTCTGGTTGGCATATTGGCATTACTTTCTTCGTAAATATCTATGCCAGTCGGTTCTCCGAAACCGAAGCGATTCATCCAAGTAGAGATTCGGTCAATCCCTAGATCAAAAGCAGTCTGGTAGAAAAATGAATCAACGGACTCTTCAATAGCTTTAGTCACGTCAACAGGGCCGTGTCCCCAGCGCTTCCAGTCTCGCCACGCTTTTGAATTTGATTTAGAACCAGGTATTCGCCATACACCATGGTCATCTCTAATCGTATTCTTAGAAATGACATGTTCTTGCAGCCCAGCCACCGCCATAAACGGTTTAATGGTCGATGCTGGTGGATAAACCCCGAGTGTCGCTCGATTAACCAAAGGTCGRTCTGGGTCATTCAGCAGCTTTCGATAATCATTTCCTGAAATCCCATCAACAAATAGGTTAGGGTCGTAACTCGGGCTAGACGCCATAGCAAGTACGCTATTGTCTTGAGGGTCTAAAATAACGGCACTTCCCGTTCTATGATCTAACTGGTCATAAGCGTACTTCTGCAAATCGAGGTCGATATTTAGAACGATATCTTTGCCTGAAACAGGGGGCTCGTATTTGATTGTTCTAATAACTCGGCCCCGACTGTTTACCTCAACTTCTTGATAGCCCTTGGTACCGTGTAATAGCTCTTCATAATATTTTTCGACACCCAGTTTACCAATCACTCTAGTGGCTTGGTAATTTGCATCTCGACCTTGTTCCGAAAGATGGCGTAGGTCTTTGTCATTGATATGAGCAACGTACCCTAAAACATGGGTGAGTACTTCGCCATTTGGATAAAATCGCTTGAGGCTAGTTTCGACAGATAAGCTCGGGAATTGATATTGGTGTACCGAAAATTTGGCGACTTGACGTTCAGTTAAGTTGTCGAGAATAGTGACTGCCTTGAAAGGACGCGTATGGCTATATAGCTTTTTAATCGTCGTTAGCTGCTTGTCATTAAGTGGAATGATTTTGTTTAGTTTATCGAGTGTAAGATCCAGATTTTTGGTTTGTTCCGGAATCATAGTGAGTTCGTAAACCAGTTTATTCTCCGCAAGAAGTTGCCCGTTACGATCATAGATAAGCCCACGCGTGGGGGCGATAGGCAGCACTTTAATTCTGTTTCCATTTGCACGAGTTTGGTAGCTATCAAAATCTTCAACTTGCAGATGATAGAGGTTGGTCATTAGGACTAATGAAAGAAATAGAACACCACAAAAAGCGATGATGACGCGGTTTTGGAAAAGTTTTACTTCACTCTTATGATCACGCAATTTCACGCGTTTATGATTCATCGAAGCTTACCTGGTACATTTGGTTACATTTAGTGGGGGACTGTATCTGAATAGAATCAAGTTAATGTAAAAACACTGTCATGATTTCTAATAATTACGATGTTTAAATGCGTGTTCAAGCTTACGTAAATAAGTGCGAWCTAGTGAAAAGTATTGTAGTGGGTATGTGTTTGACGCACTAACTTAAAGGGAAGGTTAGTAGCAACAAAAAAGGCCTAACACGTGGTTAGGCCTTTTATCTAAAATTCAGTAACCTTAGTTAGAAGGTTTAAATTGAGTTTTACGCATACGGTTCATTGCTGCCATAACGTCTAACGTTCTTGGTTTAGCCAAGTCACCGTAATTTGGCATATTTAAGTGCCACTCGTCATTCAGCATTTCGTTAAACTCTTTAGCCGGGTTTGCAGACCAACCTGGTACTTGTGCAAACTGGAACCAAGCCCAACCAATAGCATTAACTTCTGACGATGATTCTAATTGCTCTAGTGCAGATAGGTCTGCGAATTCTTTACCGAAGCGCAAAGAGTCTTTACCTTTAGCCATCACTCGGAACTTACCGTCGGTCAAGATATTCATAAGTGCAGCTCGGTGTACAGAGCGTGGTACAAATGCCTCTAATGGTGTCTCGCACTCGTTTGAGCGTTGCGAAGGGTGCTGTTTAATTACTTCTTTCGCTTTTTCAGTAACGTCTACCGCTTGGTAGTCGTGCATTTGAATAACAGTATCTGCAACATCTAGGTAGTCACCTGAACCACCCATAACGACCATGGTTGAGATTTCCATAGTGTCACGAAGTTGGCCGATACGGTCAACAAGTGGAGTGATTGGTTCGTCGCCTTTAGAAACTAATGCTTGCATACGCTCATCGCGGATCATGAAGTTAGTTGCCGAAGTATCTTCATCGATCAATAGCGTTTGTGCGCCAGCTTCGATTGATTCTTGTAACCATGCAGCTTGAGACGTTGAACCAGACGCATCTTGAGTCGTGAAGTCGCTAGTGTCTTTACCCATCGGAAGGTGATTGATGTAGTTAGACAGGTTTAAGTGATGAACACAGCGACCGTCTTCTGCACGGATTTTCATAGCTTGCTGATTTGTTACAATGCCTTCGCGGCCATCTCCTGGAATATGGTTATAGATAGAGCGCTCAACCGCATTAAGCAGCGTAGACTTACCATGGAAACCACCGCCAACGATTAGGGTAATACCTTTTGGAATTCCCATACCTTTGATTTCGCCTTGGTTTGGAGTTTTTAAAGCGACTGTCAATGACTCTGGTGCTTCAAATGCTACAGCGTCTTTCATTGGCAAATCACAGTTACCTGCGATACGTGGAAGTACGCTGCCATTGGCAACGAAAGCAGCAAGGTTGTGTTCTTCTAATTGGTTACGTAGTGCTTCTTGGTCTTCAACAACTTGGCAATGCTCTACCAAAGCGTCGAAATTCAATTCTCTTTCTAATGTCGCACGACGAACAAACTTAGGTAGGTAGAACGTGATAATGTTGATCGCTTTTTTCGCTAAAATACTACGACCGTCTGCTGGCAAGTTAATGCGGAAGCGAAGCTCAATACCATGTTCAGTGAAGACTACGGCTGTATTATCTAATACCGTTTGACCAGTAAGAGCGATAGAAACTGTCGATTCTTGTTTAGCAAACTCAGCGAAGCTACGTGCAATAAAGTCACGTGCTGCTACTTGATAAGCTTGTGATTTCCCTTTTAGCCACTCTAAACCCGTTAATGACCATGCACGAGTTGCACGAAAACGAGATGCTGAAGCATACGGGTCGCCTTGAATGTGATCGATATGAAGTTCGAAGTCACCGAAGTCGTATTGACCTTTGATTTGTTGATATGCGCGGTAGTTCTGTTTTTCGAGCTTTTTTAGCTTTGCAGTCAACTGATCCATGACGATGTGTGCCTATTATAAAAGAGAAAGGCGGCGATTATAGAAACCGCCACCTATAGAGTAAAGAGAAACTAAAGTTAATTTCTAGTTGAAGGAGTATTGAGCCGTACCTGAGTAGTTTTGATTGATTAAACTATGCTCAAACTCTTGGCAGGGCATAGGTTTACCATAAAGGTAACCTTGGCCAATTTCACAGCCTTCCTGAATAATAAATTGCTCTTGTTGTTCTGATTCAATACCTTCAATGACGACTTTCAGATCTAACTTTTTAGCTATTTGAATAATGGAACGAACGATTTCTACGTCATCTTTTGAATTCTGCATTTGATCTATAAAGCTCTTATCGACTTTAATCGAGTCAAAAGGGAATTTCTTCAAGTAACTGAATGACGCATAACCCGTACCAAAGTCATCTAGTGACAGGGTAACTCCGATTTCATGTAAACTGTCTAATGTATTTTTTGCCACCACTTCATCGGCAATGAGGCCACTTTCGGTCACTWCCAATTCAAGAAAGTGTGATGGTAAATGATACGTTTCTAATAGGTGCATGACTTGCTCAGTAAAATGAGGCGTCTGTAGCTGAATGGCAGAAACGTTGACCGCCATTTTGAAGTCATCGACATAGCTAGACCATTCTTTGGCTTTTTCGATAGCCGCTCTCAATACAAAGCTACCTACCTCAAAAATCAGGCCATTTTGCTCCGCCATGTGTATCAGTGTTTCATTGGATATATCACCAAGTACAGGGTGGCGCCAACGGAGTAATGCTTCTGCGCCAATCCACCGGTGGGTAACAGGGCAAACCTTTGGTTGAAAATAAAGCATTAGGTCATCGTTACGAACGGCTTGTAGTAAGTAACTTTCTAGCTGATTGATATGGCTTTGGCTGTCAGTATGTGATTGTGAGTAATATGCATACTTCTGCCCAGAATCCTTACATGCAATCATGGCTTCATTAGAATTTTTTAAGAGTGACGCTGCATTTTGACCTGGCTGGCTGACTGCGATTCCAATAAAGGCATGTAAGTGAACTTTGTCTTTTTCTATATCAAATTCTGAGTGCCCAATCTCGACTAAACGTTTACATACATCATCAAGGCGATGTTGCAGATCTTTAGCACTAAAGGCAAACGCGAGGTCTACGGATGTAGGTCTTGCGGTTACAACTTCGATATCATCCAAGCAACCGAGCTTTTCACGATAATCAATTAATATTCGGTCGAAGGCTTGGTAACCATAACGGGCTTGTATTCTGCGCCCATTAGTAAAGCCAATATGGATCACCGCGAGGGGATTATCGTTTTTAGAAGTAGAAGAGGGTAAAAGCTGACTTAATTGATTTTCAAAAGCATTACGGTTGAAATAACCAGTGCCTAAATCGTGACTTTTTTGGTAAGAGATTTTTTGTTCTGCGGCTTTACGCTTGTCTATTTCTAGGTTTAATGAGTAATTCAGACTCGCTAAGTCTTTGGTTCGGGTATGAACGCGATTCTTTAACTCGCTGTTTAACTGTACGAGTTTGGCGTGTTGATAAATCGTCGTTAATTGTGACTCTATGGACACCTTAAAGCTCTCTAATAGCTTGATATAAGTAGTGGTGTAGTTATTTTCTTTGGAATCCAAAATACAGATGGTGCCGAATGGAGTATCATCAGGCCATAAAAGTGGGATACCACAATAAGAGATCATACCGAGTTTGATGTCGGGGTTACTGTCCCAATCTGGGTCTGAGAGTGCGTTTGGTACAACTAAACGCTGTTGTTCTTCAAGTACTGTTTCACAATATAACCCATTACCAAGATGTTCTGAGTCTCCTTTCTTGTATGGGTTACCATCACTATTACTGGTAGAAAACACTTCAATTGAGTCGCTACGAATTCTCATTACTAAAGCAGCGGGCACGTTTGTAAGC